>CAZUNU010000014.1:26442-31368 GCA_964622105.1 uncultured Sangeribacter sp.
CCTCGCGCCAACCGGAGGGGAGAAGCCAATGTGAGCGGCATACTGAATGTATATGATGATCAGATGTGGCTCGCCCGAGAACTCATACGCGCTTACCGACTCACTGATAACGCCGACTACCTCACCATAGCAACACACCTTACCGACTACAGCATTGACGGCTGGGACTGCTGGCGCGACGAGAACGGCGAGGAATACGGCGGCATCACATGGGGTCCCGGTTATAACTCCAAGCACGCCTGCAGCAACGGCCCTATCATCCAGCCTCTCGTCTGGCTCTCGGAGATCTACAAGGATTCAGGAGAATCTATCACCTACAGCTACCGCAGCGAGTCAAACGCCGTGAAGAGTGAGCAACGCGACCGTTCGGAGCATTATCTTGATTTCGCCCGCAAAATCTACGACTGGCAAAAGCGTAAACTCCAGAATTCCACCGGTGTTTACTGGGATATGATGGGTGCCGATAACACCATCACTGTGAAGCGTGGCTATCGTCAGCACATGGATTGTGGCGGCCCGACTGGTCAGTTCTACAGTTATAATACCGGCACAATGATCTCCGGAGCTGCCGAACTATATAAGGCCACTGATGAAACGGTCTATCAGACCGATATGGAGAAAAGCGCAAAAGCCGCCCTCAATCAATTCTCCAGATACGTGAGAAAACATAATTCTTACGAGTTTACGACAGACGATAACGCCTTGAACGGTTTCAACACATGGTTTAACAACGTGCTGATGCGTTCCTACGTGGATGCATACCCATATGTAGACAACAGTTCACCGACAACAGCCTTGAATTCCTTCCAGACAAATCTTGACTATGCGTTTGAAAACCATAACCGCGGCAACCTCCTACCCATTCATCTTCTCGATGGCTGGGGCACTGAGACCGTGACCAAAGCCTTCCACCAATTCACCTTCGCCTCCGAATATGCCCTCCTCGCCGTCTGGAAGCTCGCTCAAGAGAGTGGCAATGCAGGAGTAGATGACCTGATTGCCGACCCGGGCGTGGACACCTACCCACACGCCCCTCATGCAAGTTCCGTATATACCCTCACAGGCATATACCTTGGCGAGAAAGACGCAATAATCGACACCCTCCCCGGCGGCCTATACATCGTCGGTGGCAAAAAATATATCCTCAGGAAATAATTTCTTCTCACCAAAGCTTATAGGCTCACCAAAGCTAATTTCCATCAACTTATAACATTAACATCAATTTGAGAAGAGACTATAAATTGATGTCGCTTCAAAAGACCGCAACAAGTAATGAAAAATATAATGGCTTTATCCTTAAGAACGGCTGCAGTGGTACTGGCCACTGTAGCCACAGTCGCCCCTGCCTCTGCTCAACGCACACCCCTGATGGGATGGAGCTCCTGGAATACGTATGGACTTGACATCAACGAACAGCTTATAAAGGAACAGGCAGACGCAATGGTGTCGACCGGACTCAAAGACGCAGGCTATATGTTTATCAACATTGACGATGGCTTCTGGAACGGACGCGCAGCTGACGGCACTCTTAAGATAGACAAAAAGAAATTTCCCAACGGAATGAGAGCCGTGTCGGATTACATCCACAGTCTGGGACTTAAGGCGGGCATATATTCGGATGCCGGCGATAATACGTGTGGCTCTCAGAACCGTCTTCCCTATGGGCTAAACGTAGGTCTTTTCCGTCATGAAGATGATGATTGCAAGACTTACTTCATAGACTGGAACTACGATTTCATCAAGGTGGACTATTGCGGCGGCATGCATCGTAATCTTGACGACAGGAAGCAATATACGAAAGTGGCGGAGGCCATCCGTAACTGCGGACGCGATGATATACAGTTCAATATCTGCCGATGGGCTTATCCGGGTACATGGGTAGAGGGCATTGCCGATTCATGGCGTACGACGGGCGACATCTGGGATAGCTGGGAATCGGTGGCCGGTATACTCAAGGAGAACTTATGTATGTCGGCCTACTGTCGCAACGGCCACTACAACGATATGGATATGCTTGAGGTGGGCCGAAGCATGACTCCGGATGAGGATACGGCTCACTTTGCAATGTGGTGCATAATGAGTTCGCCCCTCCTCGTAGGGTGCGATATGCGCAATATGAAACCGGAGACCATAGAGCTACTGACCAATCCCGAACTGATAGCCCTCAATCAAGATCCTCTTCATCTGCAGGCGTATGTGGCCTATAAGACCGATGGATGCTATGTGCTTGTGAAGGATATGGAGCAACGTTTCGGCCCCACACGAGCCATAGCTGTTTACAATCCGTTGGAAAACAGCCGCACGGTTGATCTTGACCTTGAAAAGCTTGAATTAGGTGGCGATGTAGCCCTGCGTGATATGATCAGACGCAAAGATATAGGCAAAACAGGAGCCGGCACATATCAGGTGACTGTTCCGTCTCACGGAGTCGCCGTAATCAAGGCTACAGCAGCGAAACGCCTTGAACGTGGACGTTATGAGGGGGAATGTGGCTACATAAGCGACTATCAGGAACTTAATAACAATGAGGTGATGCGCACCGGCATATACATGGAAGATGATTCCTGCTCCGGTGGATTCAAAGCCGGATGGCTTGGATATGACGATAAGAACGATCTGATTTTCGATGATGTATATAGTGAGAACGGGGGTAATTACGAACTGACCTTAGCCTACCTCAGCGAGGAAGACCGAGACATTATCGTGGAGATCAACGGAGAGGTAACTTCTACTGTAACCGGCAACTCCGGAAGCTACAACAAGGTGGGCGCCACCACTATCCCCGTCACCCTAAGGAAAGGAGTCAACCGTATTCGTTTCTCCAACCCCGACTACTTCATGCCCGATATCGACTACTTCGAACTCAAGCGAAAATAAACCCGATACCATATTTTTCAGGAAGAAAGTAGCTTAAGAATACTCCCCTCCACACTTCCCCCCGACTTAAACCTCCCTGGGAGCCTGAGCCTCCGGCTTGCGCAAGCACCCACTTGGGATCGTAAGCCTCCGGCTTGCGCAAACCCAACACCATAGCTAATCTTTCAACTCAAATTATTTGGAAATTCAAAATTAAAACTATAACTTTACAAAATTAAAAGTACAACTTTACATTTTGCAAACCATGAGTTATATATATCGTCACATTACACCGCATATCCTTGAATCACACAAATACTACCCGGTTATCACCATCACCGGTCCTCGTCAATCCGGTAAAAGCACGCTCTGTCGGCATCTCTTTCCCGATTACGAATATGTAAACCTTGAACGTATTGCCATACGTTCTTTGGCTACAAACGATCCGGAAAGTTTTTTGGAGAGATTAGGAGACAGAGCTATCCTTGATGAAGTGCAACGGGTGCCGGAGTTGCTATCAGAGATACAAGTAAGGGTAGACGAAGATCGTAAGAGACGTTACATTCTCACCGGAAGCAGCAACTTTTCGCTGCTCAGTAAAGTAACACAATCCTTAGCAGGGCGCACGGCACTATTTACACTACTCCCCTTTTCACTACACGAGCTACCTGAAAATATTAGAGATGAAAGCATTGACAAGCTCATGTGGCAAGGTTTTTATCCCGGAGTTATTGCAGAGCATACACCTCCCCAAATCTTCTATGATAATTATTATAACACCTACGTAGAGCGCGATCTCCGAGATCTCCTGAAGGTGTCAAACTTATTGAAATTTGATACGTTTGTCAGGATGTTGGCCCTGCGTGTAGGCTCAGAATTCAATGCCTCAGCCCTATCACGAGAAGCGGGGGTGTCAGCCATAACAATCAGTGAATGGCTATCGTTGCTCGTCACCTCCTACATCGTCTTCGAATTGCCACCATATTTCAATAACCCTAATAAAAGTCTCACAAAAAGCAAAAAAATATATTTCTACGACACCGGGCTTCTCTGCAATCTTTTAGGTATCAATGATGCCGAGTCATTGATAAACCATCCACTCCGCGGAGCCATTTTCGAAAACATGGCCGTCACCGCCTTCATGAAAAAGTATACCAACGAAGGAAAGAGGCCTGACCTATACTTTTATCGAGAAAATCACGGGATAGAGGTAGACCTTGTACGTCAAGGATCAGACGGCAACCTGGAATTATACGAAATAAAATCGGCCAAGACATTGCACAATGATTACTCAGCCAACATGAAAACCCTCGCCGCTAACCTCGGCAAAGCCACCACAGCCACCGTAATTTACAACGGCGAATCCTATCCCCCGGCCGCCCTCAACATCCGCGACATCTGAGGAATCAGAACGCATGCGCAAACGCGCACCTGGGATCGTAAGCCTCCGGCTTGCGCAAACACCCACCTCCCTGGGATCGTAAGCCTCCGGCTTGCGCAAAAACAGCGAGGCACCGCTCCCGGAATGGGAACGGTGCCTCGCTGATGCTTTGCATTGGTATTGCTTGGGGAGTTGGCCGCGTCAGTCGCGGGAGAAGAGGTCGCGGGTGTAGACCTTGGAGGCGACGTCCGAGAGCTCCGGAGCCGTGCGGTTGGCAAGGATCGAACGGCTGATTGTCTTGAACTTATCGAGGTTATTGACAACTTTTGAGCCGAAGAATGTGGAGCCGTCCTCGAGCGTCGGTTCGTAGATGATGACCGTCGCTCCCTTCGCCTTGATACGCTTCATGACGCCTTGGATCGATGACTGGCGGAAGTTGTCGGAATTCGACTTCATCGTCAGGCGGTAAACCCCTATGATGCACTCCTCGCCTTCGCGGGCCGAGTCATAATGCGCGTTCGAGTCATACCATCCGGCCATTCGGAGCACCTGGTCGGCGATGAAGTCCTTGCGCGTGCGGTTGCTCTCCACGATGGCCGACATCATGTTCTGCGGCACGTCGGCATAGTTGGCCAGCAGCTGCTTGGTGTCCTTGGGCAGACAGTAGCCACCGTAGCCAAACGACGGGT
>CAZUNU010000015.1:0-29368 GCA_964622105.1 uncultured Sangeribacter sp.
CTTTTCATGAACAGGGTACCAATATCCATTGAAGCTGCCCTTTTAGAGACTGTCGTGATTCCGGCAGTCTTGTATCCATAGAAGAAGGGGAATACCTCGCCGTTCTGCGAGCGTGCGATGTCGCCTGCAGTAGCGTTCGAAACTTCAGATCTCCATCCGTCGGCATTACCGAGATTGACAAGTTTATTCTTTACATAAGAGAGATTGCCACCCAGGTTAACTTCAACTTCGCCGAAAGAGTGAGCCCAACGGAGATCCATTTCCACGCCGGTGTTGTCCATTGTGCCGACGTTGCCGATAGGAGCTGTCTCTCCTACGTAGGTCGGGATCATCATGTCCATGAGCATTCCGGTGGTGCGCTTCTTATACCAGTCGATTGTGAATTGGAGAGAGTTGTCGAGGAAGCCGAGGTCAAGACCTATGTCTGTCTGGGTTGATTCCTCCCATTTGAGGTCAGGGTTTGCAAGACCCGATGCCTTTGAACCGTAGGTCTGGCTTGAACCCTCAGGACCGAAGTAGTAGTTGTTGTTGCCGTTGGTGAGCACCGTATAGCGGAAGTCGCCGATGGATTCGTTACCGTTCTTACCCCAGGATATACGGAGTTTGGTGTTGCTCCACCAGGTTGGGCGAGTCTCAAGGAAGGGTTCGTTGGTTATGTTCCAGCCTGCGGAGAAGGAGGGGAATGTAGCCCATTTGTGGTTTGCACCGAAGCGTGAGCTGCCGTCGTGGCGAACAGTGGCTTGCAGCATGTAGCGGCTGCCGTAGTCGTAAGATACTCGGCCGAAATATGAAAGTAGGCGAGGCCATGCTGAGTCAGGACCGGCATTACCAGTGCGGTTGCCGCCATCCTCCTCACCGGGAGCACCCTGTGCCACTGTCACGTAAGGCTTATTGAAGTTGTAGAGCTTGTTGGCTGAAGCGTTGATCCAATATCCGGTGTTTTCTTTTGCCGACTGACCGAGCACTACGTTGATATGGTTTTCACCGAAGTTTTTGTCGTATAGCAAGAGGTTTTCAAGCTGCCATGCCCAGCCACGGTTCACGCTGGCGGATGCTGAGGCGTGGATTGCGTCGGTATTGCTGAGGTTGCTGTAGTAGTTGGGTTCTGAATGGCTGTCGGAGCCCCAGATGCCGAAGTCGCCGCCGAAGCTGATGCGGTATGAGAGGCCATCCCAGAGCTGCAACTCACCCACGAAGTTAGTCACGATCTTGTGGCTCCAGTTTTTGGCAGCAGGGAACGACCATCCGTAGAACGGGTTGGTGAGCTCCTGATAACCGCCACCGAATGCCTCAGGCACGGTGTAGAGGTTGCCGGCCTTGTCATAGCGGGGCACATACTTGTCGTTGCCAGCGTAGTAGTCCATCTGGTGCTGATATTCAGCAGAGCCCGGCTTGAGGGTGGGAGTCAGCATGGGCGACATACTGATTGCATTGGTGACAGCACCACCGTAGTATCCACCGATCTCAAATCCTTTTGAGTGGATGCGCGCGTAGGAGATGTTGGTGGTGAGTACAAACTTATTGAGCCAGTTGCGTTTCTTCGACTCGTCCATGAGAGTGTAGATATTGTTGGCACGTAGAGTGAGACGATCGTAGTTCGACTGGTTGAAGTTTCCGCCTATGATACCCTCCTGCTTGAAGTAGCCCAAAGAGAGGAAGTAATTTACCTTCTCAGTGGCACCCGACACGGAGAGCTGATGATTCATCATTGGAGCATTGTCATTGAAGATGGCGCCCTGCCAGTCGTAGCCTTTGCCATAGCTGTAGGGGTTGGCGTAGGGAGCGGGCTGACCGATGTTGAGGTAACCCTCATTCTTCATGATGGCATATTGGGTGGCATTGAGGATGTCGATTGATTTCTGTTTCGACTGCCAGCCGTAGGTGAAATCATAAGTGACTTTTGCGCGACCCTGCACACCGGTTTTTGTGGTGACAAGAACCACACCGTTGGCTGCACGGGCACCGTAGACCGCTCCTGAAGCGGCATCCTTAAGCACTTCGATACTCTTGATATCTGAAGGGTTAAGATAATCGATACCTCCGTCGATAGGCATGCCGTCGACGATATAAAGAGGGTTGGAATTGTTGATGGTGCCGACACCACGTACGCGAATCTGTGCTGCTGCACCGGGGGCGCCGTTAGCATTGGTGGCTGTCACGCCGGCAGTGACACCCTTGAGGGCGTTCTGCACGTTGGTAGGAGCAGTTTGAGAAAGCGTCTCTTCGCCGATGCTGGAAATGGCGGCTGTGACAACGCTCTTTTTCTGGACACCATAACCTACGACAACCAAATCGTCAAGAATCTGCGAATCTTCGATAAGCTGAATTGTGATACCCGACATGGGGCCGCTCACTTTCACCTCCTGAGGAGTGTAGCCCACATAATTGATTCTGATTGTGGATCCTTTCGGGGCGTTGATGCTGAATGCGCCGTCAATGTCTGTGGCAACACCTGCGGAGGTGCCTTTCACCATAACTGTCGCGCCGATCAGTGGCTCTCCGTCAAGTGACGAGATCACTCTACCGGAGACTTTGACATCCTGTGCGTAGACGCCTAAGGAAGTCAAGATCGCGAATAGAAGCAAGGTTAACTTTTTCATCTGTTAATTTTTATAGGGTTAGTTGAATCTTCGTAAGTTTACGGGAGAAAAGGATTACCCGTCTCATTTCTTCTGGAAAATGCGCACATAGTCTACCATCATGGTAGCCGGAAGCGCATTCTCATCTACACCCATGTAGCCTCCCCAATCGCCACCCCAGGCAAGATTAAGAATAGGATAGAAGGCATAATGGAATGGCCAGCTGTCGTGGTCGGCGCCCATTGCAGCTTTTGTGGCATGGAGCTGAACTTTGCCATCGACGTAAGTGGTTATTTCTTCGGCAGTCCATTCGCAGGCATAAACGTGGAAACTGTCTTCAGCACCCGGACACTTCATCTCATGGGTCTTCTGAGTGCCTTTGGTATGGTTGTAGTTGCCGGTGTGGAGTGAGGAGGAAACGTATTCGGGATTGGCGCCCACTTCCTCCATGATGTCGATCTCGCCGCAGTAAGGCCAGGGATTGGCGACCCAATCCACGTTGGAGGGCATCATCCAGAATGCAGGCCATGTGCCTTTGCCTTTCGGTAGTTTTATGCGGGCTTCGAAATATCCGTATAGCCAGCCTGTGGTCGGGCGAGCGTTCATGCGTCCGGAATAGACTTTGCCGTCGGCCGCCTTGAAGCAGTTGATGTAAAGGAAACCATCCTTGACTTCAAGAGTGCGTTTGCCGTCCACCTCCCTTGAGGTGTAGGTCTGCAACTCATTGTTGACGTGGCCCGGAGCCCAGTTCTCAATTGTCCAGTCGCTGCTTGGCACGGGGCCAGCGTTGAATTCATCGCTCCATACGAGAGTGTAGCCGGCGGGAGCCTCGATTGCATCGCTGAGTTGTGTAACCTTAATTTCAGTCTTGTCGTCGCCGCAAACCAGATTTATGATAGCTTCGCGAGTGGCACCGTCGGTGTTTTCAGTGGCTTTCACCTCTACTGTGGTGTCGCCTTTTCCACCTTTGGCTGGAGATAATGTTAGCCATGATGCCTCGGAAGAGAGGGCCCAATCGCCATTAGCATTGATTGTGAATGAGGTGGCCGATACCTGTGCGCCCATTGTCAACGACTTTACAGAAGGGGTGGCTTTGGTGACGTATCCTTGAGTGAGAGTGACACGCTTTATTACATTGCCTCCTGAGATGATGTCGATAGAAGCCGTGCGAGAGTCCATATCGGGATTGGCCTTGACGGTGACTTTAACTTTGATATCGGTGTCTTTCACACCACCACTGGGAGTGACGGTAGCCCAGTCGGCCTCTGTGCGGATTCCCCAGTCGGTATTTGCTCTTACTGTAAGCTCGAGTACGCCTGCATCCGGACCTGCGTTGAGCGTTTCCGGAGTGACGGACACTGTGATGGAAGGATTCACCGGAGGATTTGGCTCATCCTTTGAATCGCTGCCGCATGAACACGCCATGAGTGGAAAGCATGCGATCAGCAGAAAAGACAGGATAATGATTTTCGGTTTTTTCATCATATATAGGTTAACTTTATTTTCTGTGTTAAACTCCCAGGTAGGCCGTTTGACTTGTCTGGAAAATTCGATAGTCTTATAATAAGTAGATACGACCTGTCTGATTAATTATTCAAACATGCACAAAATTAATATTTCCAATCTTAAAGGGCCCGTGAGAGTATATAAAGGTAAATTATTGAAGAGGTATTTAATTGTAAGTTAAGTTATTGTATAATTAAGATAAGTAAATGGAAGTGTTATGATTTATGATGCGTCCACCCCTTCAGCCCGTATCATAACAGCCTTTGCCTTATTGAGGGTCTATGTTTCAGGGCTCTTTTTCGTCGGGATTATTTCCGGAGCGGTTGTTGTAAACAGTCCGGATGGATACGTTCAGCATCTCGGCTATTTCAGCACTCTTGGATATGCCGAGTCGACGCAGTGCATAGATGCGCAGTTTTGTGTTGAGCGTCTTTGTCTTTGCGATAGATTCGGCAGATACTCTGTTTTCTTCGGCCACAGAATTGTTATACTCCTCGATAAAGTCAGGATAAATCGAAAGTACCGTCTTGTCGAAACTTTCGTAGAATTCCTGATACTGCTCCTTGATAAGTTCGGGGTCGTTGATGAGCACACCGAGGTCGTCGATCTGCTTCCCTTTATATTTCTTGAGCAGCTTTTTCCGATAGCCTTCAAGATCTTTAATATATTGTGTGGTTAGCTTGAATGCATAGGCAAGCAGGCTGAGTTTCTGCGTGTTGGCTTCGTTGAGCTCATTATTTGCCTTCTCCAGCCCCACTATTGCTTCATCTCTTTGACTGATGGATTGCTTGAGTTCAGCATTGGCTTCTTTCAGCAGATTCTTCATTTTCTTGAGCCTTGCCATCTCAAACACGATAAAGCATATGCTGGCTATCAAAAAAATTGAAAGCGCACCAAGTATTATCACATAGATAGAAAGCCGATGGTCGCGTTTCTCGAGTTCATCCCTGTAGGCATCTCTCACGGTGGTGAGCACTTTTGAGAGACTCACCATACGGTAACGGTTATGGTAAAGATTAGCCTGGTCTACAGAATACACCAAGTAGCTGTAGGCACGGTTAAGGTCGCCTTTGTCAAATAGATATGAGGCGAGTTCCTGGATTGCGGCAATCTCACGGTTCACGATAAGCGCATCATTAATTGCCGCTTTAGTCTTGTATTTCACCATGGCATCCGGATTGCCTGTGGCTTCATAATATCGTGCCAGCCAATATGAATTTATAGCATTTTCACGTGAGGCACCCGTGCTTTCATCCACCGTTTTTTTCAAAATCGTGACGTCGGTAGCCGACAGGTCGACACTATCTTTATCAAGAGAGAAAGCTATCGGCACCCATAGGAACTCCGGATTAGGGGGCAGATTGAGAGATTGTATTGAGTCGCGGTATTGATTTGCCATGTTGAAGTCTTCACGCGACATTTTTTCATTAGAAACGAAATACAGAGCCCGCTGTGAATAAATGTAAGACAGGCTCCCGAAATACTTTGACTTCATTTCGTTGCTGAGCCGTGAAGAATCTATCCCTTCAAGGAGGCGCATTGTGGAATCGAAAAGACCTTGCACTGTAAAAATGAAGGCTTCGTTGAGTTTCCAGTCAGTAAGCAAATCATAGTCGTCAGGCATGGAGCGCTCTACAATTTTCCTCGTTTCAGAGGCGTAATGAAGGGCAGAATCGGAATCAAACACCAGATATTCGTCATATAGCTGGCGCGTGAGGCCGAAACGTTCGTTGCTTGTCTTCGCTTTGCTGAGACTCTTGCGCAGGCCGTTGATACGAATCTGCTTTTCGTTGACAAGGCTGGCATGGTTGGCTATGATCGAGTCGAGCTGCTGAAGGAGAAGATGGTTTTCCTTTTCTGTCTTTGAGGAGGCATGAGAAAAGGTGAGACCAAGTAAGATGGCCACAAAAAGCAATGTCAGGCGTAGGTTGAATTTGATATTCATGAAAATCTTCTTGAGCAACTTTGTCAATCAAAGGTCTGCAAAAATAATTCTTTTATCAGAATAATTAAGGATTATAGTGTAATTTTAACATATATTAATAATAGCTTTTTCAGTTTGTAGCTATATGGGAGAGGTGATATGTGGTAACACATTATTTTGTATGGACATTGCTATGTAAAGCGTCCCTATATACAATTCACTTTCAATAAATACTTATGCAATTCCTTTTCAGAATTCTTGTGCTGAAAAAGTGGTGGGGAATGAAGAAATCCTATGAAAACTCAGCTACATAAACAGAATTGATTTAACCATGGATTTACTTTATGAGAGGTAGTGAGAATGGGAATAAAATATTGTAAATTAGAGAATTGATTTTGAATAAAGAGTCTCGGGGATTTACCAGCTTATTATATTATGAGGAATGTATGGATATTGTTATTAATTTTACGTTCGAGGATACTAACATCCTTAACCTTAAAATGACACTTAAAGCAAAATTCTTAGCCGCAATAATGGTTTTCACTGCGGCAACGCTCAAAGCCGAAAATACAGTGCCGGTATATCTCGACGATTCTCAACCAATCGAATCGCGTGTAAAGGATGCATTATCGAAAATGACCACCGCTGAAAAGATAGCCATCATCCATGCCCAGAGCAAATTCAGCTCTCCCGGGGTGTCTCGTCTTGGTATTCCGGGAATATGGTGTACGGATGGCCCACACGGAATTCGCCCGGATGTGCTATGGGACGAATGGGATCAGGCCGGGGCTACGAATGACTCCTGTGTTGCTTTCCCCGCATTGACATGCCTGGCGGCTACGTGGAATCCTGAGATGTCGAGAATTTATGGAGAATCAATCGGCGAGGAGGCACGCTATAGAAATAAGAATGTATTGCTCGGGCCAGGCGTCAACATTAACCGTACCCCTCTCAACGGACGCAACTTTGAATATATGGGAGAGGATCCTTATCTTTCTGCGCAGATGGTGGTGCCATATGTGAAGGGAGTGCAGAAAAATGGAGTTGCGGCTTGCGTGAAGCATTACGCTCTCAATAATCAGGAAGTAGACAGAGACCATGTGAATGTGCTCGTCGACGACCGCACCCTTCATGAAATCTATCTTCCGGCGTTTAAAGCGGCCGTAAAGGATGGAGAGGCTTGGTCGATTATGCCCGGCTATAATAAGTATAACGGCGATCATGCCTGTGAAAACCATACTTTGCTTCTCGATATCCTGAAAGGCGACTGGGGTTTTGATGGCGTTGCCATCAGCGACTGGGGAGCCGTGCATAACACTGACAAAGTGGCACAAAACGGTCTTGACATGGAATTCGGTTCATGGACCAACGGCCTCAACTGGGGCGCAAGCAACGCCTACGACAATTATTATCTCGCCACCCCCTATCTGAAAGCTATTGAGGAAGGCCGGCTTCCTGAGTCGGATCTTGACGACAAAGCAGCGCGAGTGCTCCGCCTGATCATGCGTACTGAGATGAACCGCAACCGTCCTTACGGATCGCTCAACAGCGACGAGCATTATGCGGCAGCCCGTAAGATAGGAGGGGAGGGAATAGTGCTTCTCAAGAACGAGCATGATATCCTTCCCGTAGGTCCGGGAAATAGGAAGATTCTTGTGGTAGGAGAGAACGCCATCAAGATGATGACTGTCGGGGGAGGATCTTCCTCACTGAAGGTGCAGCGCGAGACTCTCCCTCTCGAGGGAATAAGGAAAGCTGCGGCAGAAAAGGGGATTGACGTGATCTATGAACGTGGGTATGTAGGCGACGTGACAGGTGAATATAACGGCGTCAAGACAGGACAGGATCTCAGCGAGACCCGTACTGCCGACCAGCTGATAGCCGATGCGGTCAATGCTGCCAGGGAGGCCGATATGGTAATCTTTGTAGGGGGGCTCAACAAATCGGATCATCAGGATGCCGAAGGAGCTGACCGCCTGGATTTCAGTCTGCCGTATGATCAGGACAAGGTGATCGAGGCTCTCGCGTCTGCCAACCCTAATCTGGTGGTGGTGACCCTTACAGGCAATGCATATTCAATGCCATGGCGCGACAAGGTGGCGGCTATCGTGCAGGGGTGGTATATCGGATCAGAGGCCGGCAATGCCATTGCAGATGTAATCTTCGGGGATGTGAACCCTTCCGGCAAGCTGCCTATGACTTTCGCCAAGTCTCTTCAAGACTATGCCGCACATGCTTCCGGCGACCCGGAGATGTATCCCGGCACTGACGGAGATGTGAAATATAAGGAGGGTCTTGACGTGGGTTACCGATATACCGACAAGCTCAAGAAAGACCGCGTGAACTATGCTTTCGGACACGGCCTCAGCTATACCTCTTTCAAAATCGGACAGCCGGAGTTGTCGTCAAAGACTTATGACGGCCAGGGGCACGTGACAGTGACTGTGCCCGTGACCAATACAGGCGATGTCGCAGGCTCGGAAGTGGTGCAGCTGTATGTACGCGATGAGAAGAGTTCCGTCTATCGCCCTGTAAAGGAACTTAAGGCATTCGGCAAGGTAAGCCTCGCTCCCGGAGAGACAAAGGATGTGATGCTCACTCTGGATAAGGAGGCATTCGCATATTATGATCCGCGCGATAAGATGTGGACCGTCGAGCCCGGTAAATTCCAGCTCCTTATTGGCAATGCGTCAGACAATATCGCATACCGTATGCCGCTCGACGTGACAGCCACTTCACTGAAATGGCATGACTGATAGGTAAGCCTTTGCTCCGCCACTGATCAAGACATTATTTCACTCGTGTCGAAAACACTTTTTCCACTATTGATAAGTTTGTATAACTATTAGTAAGATCATTTAGGTAATAATTAGGTTTGAAAATCTTTTCGGAATGAATCAATGTAGATTTGCACGGAATTAAAACCCCGGTTGCCTGTGCAGGTCGCCGGGTTTTTAATATGATTTTAGCAAATGCTTGACTTATTAACCCAAATTAAATGCAAGACTTTCCAAACCACTGATATTTTTGTAACTTTGCATATAGAAGTATATGACCTGACTTTTACAATAAAGTGTTTATCTGTTGGTAAGGAAATTGCAGTTGCCTTAAGAGTGAAGAGGGAAGGAGCATATATTGATCCTTGATATAACCGACCGGTAAAACTAACCAAAAAAATAGTACCAATATGCTAAAAAAAATCTTATACCCGTCCTTGGCTGTAATGGCCGCAGGATGCTCCGGTGGAGGTTCGCCTCAAGGCACTCCGGCCATCCCCTATGATTCAGATCTTGAATCGCAGGTAAAGAAGATAGTGTCGAGCCTCACTCTCGAACAGAAGATAGGCCAGATGTGTGAGGTCACCATCGACGAGGTGCAGTGTGACTCTCTCGTGAATGGAAAGGTAGAGCTTGACCCGGCAAAAGTGAAACGCGTGATAGGGGAATTTCAGGTTGGCTCGGTGCTCAACGTACCCTTCGGGCGCGCCCAGACTCCGGAGACATGGTGCCGCATCATTTCAGGCATCCAGGAAGCTTCGATGAAAGACATAGGTGTGCCTGATATCTATGGCGTAGACCAGAACCATGGTTCTACCTACACTATGGGAGGCACCCTCTTCCCGCAGGAGATAAACATGGCCGCTTCGCTCAACCGCGAGCTTGTGCGCGAGGGAGCTATAGTGACGGCTTACGAGGCACGTGCCTGCGATATACCCTGGGTATATAATCCCGTGATGGATCTGGGCCGCACTCCGGTGTGGAGCCGCATCTGGGAGAGTTTCGGCGAAGATCCGTACATCAACGGCGCAATGGCTGTGGAGATGGTGAAGGGCTATCAGGGCGACGACCCCAATCATTTGGGGCCGAAGAATGTAGCTGCCTGTCTGAAGCATTATATGGCTTATGGCAATCCTACTTCAGGTAAAGACCGTACGCCGGCCATCATCAACCCGACCGATCTTAGGGAGAAGTATTTCGCTCCGTATAAGGAGGCCATCAAGGCCGGAGCGCTCTCGGTGATGGTTAATTCAGCTCAAATCAACGGTGTGCCGATGCATATCAATCATGAGCTTCTCACCGTGTGGCTTAAGGACCAGCTCAACTGGGACGGTATGATCGTGACTGACTGGGCCGATATACATAACGTAGCCAACCGCGATAAGGTGGCCGTAGACTATAAGGAAGCTATCGAAAAATCGATCAACGCCGGCATCGACATGTCGATGACTCCAAATGATGTGGAGTTCTGCACTCTTCTCAAGGAACTTGTTGACGAGGGTAAGGTGGCCATGAGCCGTATTGATGATGCCGTGAGCCGCATCATCCGCCTGAAGCTCCGTCTGAATCTTTTCGAGCAGCCCAATACCCTCTATCAGGATTATCCTGAGTTTGCTTCCGAAGAGTTCGCGCGCAAGGCTCTGGAGATGGCTGTTCAGAGTGAAATATTGCTGAAGAACGACAACAATGTGCTTCCACTTGCTCAGGGAAAGAGAATACTCGTGACCGGACCGAATGCCAATTCCATGCGTTCGCTCAACGGCGGCTGGTCATACACATGGCAGGGCACCAACGACCCTATCTTCCACTCGCAGTATAATACCATCTATAAGGCTCTCGCCAACGAATTCGGTAGTGCCAACGTAACTCTTGAGACAGGCATGGACTATGTTGAAGACTACGGGCAGTGGGAAAAGGAGACCAACCTGCGTATTGACCGTTCCGTGGCCGCTGCAAGCCGTGCCGACGTGATAGTGGCCTGCGTGGGTGAGAACTCCTATTGTGAGACTCCGGGCAATATCAACGAGCTCACCCTTTCGGCCAACCAGCGTGATCTCGTGAAAGCTCTTGCCAAGACAGGCAAGCCTATAGTGCTTGTGCTCAACGGCGGCCGTCCGCGTGTAATCCGCGAGATCGAGCCTTTGGCATCGGCTGTGGTTGATGTGCTCCTTCCAGGCAATTACGGAGGCGATGCCCTGGCGCTTCTTCTTTCCGGCAAGCGCAACTTCAGTGGACGTCTTCCTTACACTTATCCGAAATGGACCAACAGCCTCACCACCTATGATCATAAGCCGAGCGAGAGTGTGCCCGTAATGTCAGGAGCTTACGATTATTCAGCCGACATTGACGTGCAGTGGCCATTCGGCTTCGGATTGAGCTATACCACCTTTGAGTATTCCAATCTTCGTTTGGATAAGAGCGAGTTTACAGCCGCCGACACATTGACAATCTCTGTAGACGTTAAGAACACTGGCAATGTTGAGGGCATGAACTCTGTGCTTCTCTATTCATCCGACCTTGTGGCTTCGCTTACTCCCGATGCGTATCGCGTGAGGGGCTTCGATAAGATCAGCCTGAAACCGGGTGAGACGAAGACAGTGCAGTTCACGATTCCGGCGAGCGATCTTGCTTTCGTGAACCTCGACAACCGCTGGACGCTCGAAGCCGGCGAGTTTGAGTTTACTGTCGGCTCACAGACAGCGAAAGCCACCTGCACCCAGACCAAAGTGTGGGATACCCCGAATATTTGATACACCCGGGACTATGGTGAGGGATATCCTGAATATCTGATATGCCCGGGACTATGGTCAGGGATATCCTGAATATCTGATATGCCTAGAACTAAGACGGCAGAGGCTGAATTTGGGAATCCGTATCAATCGCACCACCCTAAGACAAACAGAAAACGAGAGCCATAGGATCATGCTTCCTATGGCTCTCGTTTTGCTCTTCCAGGGAGGAATCCATACCGCTTGGCGATGACTTTTGCGGACCTGCTAAACTCAGGAGTATAATCGAAATTTATGGTTGATCCCATAAAGTATCCAAGGGGAGAGTTGGCTTAAGTTTAAGTAGGAGTTGAAGCAAAAGCGAGGGAGGATCCGGAAGGAATCTAAGTGAAAAATCTGGTTTATTAAATCATCAAGAAAGATAAAAGGTGGAGTAAAATTGGAGAATCAAGTAAAATGTTATATATTTGCAAAATAAACTTTCCCATTACATATGAGCAGTAATGTTACCTTTCAGGATCCGCTAAGCAAAACCTTTATCCGGCTTCTAACAGATTTCGGTTTCAAACGGGCATTTGGGAGTAAATCACGTTCCGGTAATCTCCTTCGCTTGCTGAATGCTTTATTTGAGGGAGAAATGCAGATAGAAAGTATAGAGTTTCAAGACAAGGAACTCCAACCGGAGCATGCAGGAGGGAAAAAGATCCTCTACGATATATACTGCACCACTACCCGGAAAGAACATTTCATAGTTGAAATACAGCAGGAAGATACTGAGAATTTCCCCGAACGCATCCTCTTCTATGTTTCAAGAGCGATAGTTAATCAGGGAGTGAAAGGGATTGATTATATTATAGCACCAGTTTACTGCATAGTATTGACCGACTTCAATTTGTCAGGCATGGGTAAATCGCTGATCAAGGACATTGTTCTTATGGATAGGCGCACTCACGAAGTCTATACGGAAAAAGCGCGTTTGATTTTCCTGTCATTGAAGGAGGTGCCAAAGAAATGGGAAGAATGTGACACAGAATTGTTAAGGCTCTTATATCTGATAAAGAATATGGAAAAACTTTCAAAACGATCCAAACCCTACCAGAGTGGGGATTACGCTGATATCTTCAACGCTTCGGCCACAGAGAGCTTGACCAACGAAGAGGCCGTAGCCTATTCACAGTCGTATTATAGGGAGATGGAGTATCGGAGTGCATTGCTGTTTGCACAGAAGAAAGCCGAAGCACGAGGTGAAGCACGAGGTGAAGCACGAGGTGAAGCACGAGGTGAAGCGAGAGGTGAAGCGAAAGCGAAACGGGAGAATGCGCGGAATTTCAAGCTATTAGGTGTGGCCCCTGAAATTATCGCGAAGGGTACAGGTTTATCGTTGGAGGAAATCGAAAAATTGTAATTCTGGAGAATTTAAATAGAATGTTCAATGATTTCGGTAAGTCGGCACGGGTGGCGGCCCTCACAAAAGAGGAACAGCTGTCGTATGAGGCATCGTTGAAGGCCTATCGTGACAACTATGCCATTGCCGTCACTGAGCGTCAGCTCGGCTACGCAGAAGGCGAGGCGAGAGGACGTGCCGAAGGTGAAGCGAGAGGACGTGCCGAAGGCGAAGCACGGGGTGAGGCTAAAAAGAATTTGAAGAATTCGCGGAATTTCAAGCTATTAGGTGTGGCCCCTGAAATTATCGCGAAGGGTACGGGGTTGTCATTGGAGGAAATCGAAAAACTGTAAACTCAATAGGATAATCGATTTGGGTTACATAAACCCTTAACGTTTCGGTTACTCATATCTTCAAAATAGAATCAAAAATATTGAATTCTGGCATATTCATTATTGCAAGAGCGTCTGGGTCTCATTGAAATCCAGCCGCTCTTGTAATATATGGACAGAATCTTAAGTTAGGGCTTGACAAGGCCAGGACCTGTTACACCGTTTACAGTTGTTACACGTCTAAATTTAACTTCACCTATATTGAAGTTTATGTTGTCTATTCTGACCGTAACTTCAGTATTGTTGTTTACATTTTCAATTGTACGGAAACGACAACGCACACGATGTGTGACAGGACCATCATTTGGATCCCCAAGTGCTGTAGCATTGTCATCACGAACATTCATCTTCAAATCAGTATTGTATTCAGACCAAGTAACGCTCTTACGATATTGGATACGATTTTCTCCGTTATTGTCAGGGAATAGAGAAGGACCCGGAGCAACGACTATGGTACCCATTGGCTCGTTTTCAAGACCCTGAAGATCCGATTCTATCGTGAACTCAAGTGGGAATAACGCCTCCGGAATATTATCGGGAATATCGAAGAATATGGTAAATTGAGAACCGACACTGGTACCACATAATCCACTGTAGGTTGCATCATTTAGGTTTATTGGATTCTCAACTGTTAATCCTTGATAAGTAGAAGGGTAGTTCTCCCAAATACCTGCGTACTCTTTTAAGTTTTCAAAGTCCCACTTTAAATGTGATACTAATGTTATAGTTCGTCCGAGACCAGTTTTACTATTTACTATAGTAAAATCTTGAGTTTGGGTGATGGCAGTAGGATTTTTACACTTAATCTTATATGTTCGCCACGGATTCGTTGGGTTTATACCCGTTTGACCGTCAGATGTCTTTGTGACGCTCTCTATTACGCTACCTGGGGTAAGACCTATGACACTTGCGAGAGTATTGTTGTAAGACCCGTTATTATTATTTATGATATCAGCTTTATATGCATATTGAAAATCAAGCGTCTGATTAGCTTCAGTTATAACAGCAGTTGTGAAGTTTACACGAATAATATCGCTACCATCCGAGAGATTCAGTAGATGATCAGTATCGATATCAAATGAGATATTATTATATACGGTGCCTTCTGCAGCCGCTTGTGCTGTTGGATATCCTGAAGTGGCAATTCCGGTTATACGAATGAAGTAGTTGAAATTTCGAAGAAGCCCATAATAGCGGAAAATACCATTATCATCATTTGCTCCTAAATCAAGTTTATAATAGGAGGGAAGATCATCGGTATTTGTTATCCGGTTATGGTATATGCCTTTAATTATGATAAACGTACGGCTTATTGAATTAAAAGGACGTTCATAAAGATATTGAGATGGAAGGCATTTCCATGTCTTTATTGTACCGTTCTCTGTGGTTGTGTACGGAGTAAGGTCATTTGTAACTATATTAGGAGCATCCTCAGAAGTAACTTGGTTCCCCAGTGTTGTATTGGCAGGAGAAATTCCTTTATACGTTTGGGCTACAGTCTGATAAGGTAATGGATTGTCCGCTTCATTCAGAAACTCAGGGAATTCACGACCTGTAGAAGAGTAGGGGACCAATGTACCTTTCAGGGGCGTATTGACTACTATAAAGCCTTGAAGAGTAAATCCAGTCGCTCCGTTGCCGGTAACTTCGGCATTACTATCAATGCCTACAGTTACCTTAGCAAAATTTCTGACGAGCTTTATGTTTTTAGGACCACTTGTTCCGTCACCAACTAGTTTATCCTTTAAGTCTTGATTAATTACCCATCGCTCCTTGTTACCATCATAAGTTTCACGCACACAATAGCCCGTAGGAAATTCAAGTCGCCGCCAATAGGCATCCTGGGAGTTCATCGAGGTAAGCCCTGGCATTACTGAACCTTCTACGCCATTAGGTATTATAAGATTATCATCTGCAAGAGCCAAAAAGTGAAGAATTCGGGGTTGATCTGTCTTATTGATGGTTACATCATACTTTACCACATTCCCTTCAACTGTTTCTCTCGATGGACGGTATACTGCTGAAAGAGTATTTGTCAAAGGGGATCCATTATCGACAAATTCAATAATATAAAGATTCAGATCATTGAGATTTGGGGAATCTGTAAACCCACGAGTTGTAACTTCTTTAAAGCCGGAGACATCGCAAGAAGCCGTAAATATAATCTTATCACCTACAACTTTAGCGTAGCTTTCTTTGTAAGTAGATGGCAAGTTAAACTCATCGGAACATCCTCCAAGTATCATTCCCAATAGACAGACAAGGGTATATTGCAGATATTTCATATTAACTTTTGATTAATCTTCAGACTCTTCAAAATTTTTTATCACCCCAAGTAAAGGTATATACAGGATTTTGCGACCCAATAACCCCATTCGGCTCCAAATCTTCTTCACCCCAATACCACTCGTCATATACGAAACGAGCACGTTGAGCAACAGGAGCAGCAACTCCTGTAGGGGCTATATATCCAGAAGCGTTATCAGGGATTGAAGGTCCGTTACCTGTGCTTTTAGCTGGAACGGTAACCAATCCGTTTGCGCACCAATACCACCATGTTGAGGTAAAAGTACCAAACAATCGAGGAATCTTATATTGCGCAGCAAGTTCCATTATAAAAGCTACCTCTCCGTAAGTTGGTAATCTCCAACGCCCTGCCGGATATCCCATTTCTTGATATGCGGCGGCTCTGCGACGTGCCAATTCTCGGTTCAAGATCCATGAAGTTCCAGCGTAACTAGAACAAATTCTGAACTTAGGTGCTATCATCATTTTATTAGCAGTTGTCTCTAAAGTAGGATAATAGTATTGTAATCTTCTTTTACCACCTTCAATGGCAGCGGCAGTTACAAATCCTTTCGCCCTTGCTGTAACATTACTTCCCCACCTTTTGTAAATATACGTCGATGTGATGTTATTCGTCCAGACTCGTGTATCTTCACCTGTTGGAAGTGGATTATTAGAACCAGAAGAGGTTCCATCTTCAAGGTAATTATTTATATAGGAAGAGCGTGGGTCTCCAATTCTATATCTCTTACCCTGTTCCTCGGACAAAGTAGTAACTGTAACAAGATACATATTTGGATTGAAGTTTAAGTTTACAGACTCCAGTCCAATTGAAGTACACCATCCATAATATTGGGTTGAATATACTCCCTGATATAATTGAGTTCTGCTTGTAAGACTCGGATCGTCCCCACAAAGATATCCACTAAGACTTTCAGGCAAATCCGTATAACATCCATTTATGAAAGTATTTCCTTGCGCACCTGTATATGAAAATGATGTTGTATTTGTCGGACAATAATTTTGAACAGCAGTGATATACATGCCTGGATATTGAGTAATGGTTATTACTTCTGAAAAATTGGTTGTACCCTTCATATCCTTATGCTGAAGAGTAATCTTGAACTCAACAGGTGTATATTCATCTTCATCTATTTGCTTAAAGTATGAAATATTATCTATTACTTTCGTTTTCCAGTCATTGTCCGTTTGTGGCATCCGTTCAGCTCTACCAACATTAGGTCCATCATTATTAGTATAAGATACTAATCTATCATTGGCAGAGTATGCATTACATATTTTTAATTCATGGAAAACTTTCAGTTCACTAGTTTTATTATCAAAATCTACAGTAAATACTGGTGCCCCCCCCTTGTTTGGTAAAGCTGATTCGTCATTTTGCTTCATACTTACAGTAACGGTTCTCCGGCTGCCGACATCATCAAAGTTATAACGATAGAAAGTCATAGTTGCATCAGTAACGACGGTCTCATGAGATGTATAAAATGGAATCGTTATACTTGACTCGTTGTTGACGGTGTAGTCGTTCTGGTCAACAACAAGATAGCGCACATCTGGAATTTTTACATCCATATTGACATTGCCCCATTCAGCTACTGAGTATTCAAGATCCTCAAGGAGAAGAGGTTCATCTGGCACAAAACTTCCGAGAAGTCCCACATGAAGATAGATATGATAAGCTACATTGCGTACCAATTGAAGAGGATCAGAATTCTCAGAGATAACAGGCACCTGATAGTAGCAAGTACGCCAAGAGCTTCCTGCTACCTGTGAACCATCATCATTTATGCGCATCCAAGGAATTGCAAGTGTCATATATGTGGTGGCATGATCACCCGGTTCGGCACTCCAACTGTGTGGATAGGTATAGAATGGAACATCTTGTTCATTATCATATGTGTATTTCCCTGCTTTATGAGGATTATCTGTATTCTTATCAAAAGTATATGTAAGATTATCAGGTGTGTTGAAAAAGTACGCCGGACCAGGTTTAGCTGTAAGGTCGGGATCAAGAGTTGACTCAGCTAATGCTCCATTGAGCCATACTCTCATGTTATATGTATCAGGACGCCATTTTGAGGAGATTAGGGCGCCGTCAACAACAACACTTTGTGTCACCTCCGTGTCCACGGAAAGCGCCAATGAAATTTTCGAAGCTGCACGCTGCAGGGGGATTGAGCCAGTTGCTACATTGTTAATTCGATCATAGGTTACAACTCCGTCTCCATCCATTGCAAACGATCCTTGTATCCGTCGATTTGAGAATTCGGAATCTATTGTCATGGTACGGAACTCTGCTATTGTGAATTCGCCATCCGGACGATTAACATTAACAGCTGCAAACACATTACATTTAGCAGGATCGCTTTCAAAAAGTACTCTTTTCAGGGTCTCTGTCAGAGGAATGCGCAGGGTAGCGGAATTCTGGGCATCAACAGAAGTGAATGTTTGTACATAGTCAGGTTTGGCTGTAGCATCCGGCTTGGTGCCGTCATCAGCCCATAGACATAGTGTGACTGTCTTGATAAGGTTTTCATTATAGCTTTCAACGCCATCTTCAGTTTCTGTGGCACGGGTTCCCTCCACGCAATTTAAATTAAGCGTAATGAAGCCGGCCTCAGGATATTGCTCCTGAGGTATGTTGAGGTCTTTGCTGTCGTCCGAACAAGCAGTGACTCCTAAGATGGTCATAAGGGCAACAGTGAGCCCATAAAATGTGCGAAATATATTCTTCAACATACTTCTATGTCTGTTTTCTTAATTATTTATTTGGGATTTTCAATGATAGTAAGTCTGTCGCTTGATGCGTGCCAATCCTCAATTATATTCGCAACAACCGGCGTTCCATTGGCAAGCGTCACTATTACCATCAATTGAGCACTATTCTGACTGGCCCCAGGGGCTACAGTCGCAACGATTCCAAATTTTGCCTCATTTTTCCCCACAATGCCAGATATATGAGTTGTGTTTATAGTCTTGGAGGAATCCTTTGGATCAGGAATCTGGAATTGGATTGCATCCGTTGTTCCGCCGGTTGTGATTAGATAAGCATCCCATCTGGTGTCGGCAGGTGACGCTATGAAGAACCTTCCTTGGGCTGCTTTGCCATAGTTTAGCACAAGTTGGGCGGTTGGTTTATCAAGAAGCAGATAGTCTCCTGATTGACCAGCTGTTCCTGTAAATGACAGGTAATCTCCGCTGTTGAAGCCTATATTGGCCGTAAAATCAACGTAATAGGCCTCCCGATCCCATGGAAGAACATTTACAGTCAAATTCATCGCTCCGTCGAAATTGAGTTCAATAGGAAGGAAGGTATTTCTTGCTATTGCCTCATGATGAGTGCCATCTTTTTTAGTTATTTCAAGAATATTGTAGTTATTAATTTGATTTCCCGACTCATTTTTTTGAGGTTGCAATGGAGCCTCCACCCAAGTGCCGCTGCTTAACTGAACTTCGACTGTGTAGTTCTGTCCCGTTTTAAGAATAGACTCTGGGAAATATATCGGAGTTGAATTAATGGCCTTGGGGCCAGAGACAGGTTTTTTTATCTCTTCGTTTAAACCATTAAGTAGATAAGACACTTCACGATTACTTAAGGGAGTTTCAAAAGTCGTGATGTAAGCTTCCTTTTTCAAAGTAGAAGCTGGAAGATCTTCTGAAGTGTATGAGATAAGATCATTCTTCGAAGGTGAATACTCGGTAGAATTTGGGAACACGTATTCCGTAGTGCCAACACCATTTAGTCTAATTGCGCGGATGAAAGTATTCTTAACTCCATCGCCTGCAAAGTTATCACTTGTATTGAGATAAAATACGGCCTTTGCAGCTGCACGAGTTAGGAAAAGATGCGAATAGAAAAGGTCGTCAGCCTCGTCAGTCCTTTTCACTTCTATATCGAAAAATTCGGTGAGTGGGAGTCTTCTGGAAGGCGATGGGGAGAAAAGGCCACCAGCGTATCCTGTAATTTGATTTAGTGATGATGTCAGATCAGGTACTGATACTGTCCATTGTGATAGGGACGAAAGATCTATCGGCCCCGCTTCCTTACCAGCATCTCCTCCCTTGAAAGATTCAAGATATTTTGTAGCCGTATCGTAGGTTTGAGGGGCTGTCAAAGAGGCGTCGGGAGCAGTAAGATATTGTTCATTCGCTATAAGATATATTCGCTTATATTCATTTGCGATGACCTTAAATTCAAGATTATCGTACAGTGGACGTCCAAGGTCAGAGGTCAAAACCATACGGTTATCTTCAACTATACCTGTCTGGAACACTCCATAACCATCCTCTGCAGGCTCTTCCTTGTAATTTCGGACGATTATGACACGTAGAGTGCTTAATTTTTCAAAGTCTCCTGAAGGATCATCATATCTGTCTGGTTCATTATCTGCTCGCGTCTTACCATTCTGACTGTCGAAGGAAATGTTCAGGCATAGTGTGACCATGTCGGGATCAGAAGCCGGCGCATCAGGTTCTTCTCCACCCGGAAGGCTCGGAGCATCAGAATAACATCCGGTACAAGCCATACCCAATATGGTGAGCAGTGAAAATGTTTTATATTTTATTGATTGGAGTATCATGATCCAAATTCTGTATGGTTAATGCGTACTACCCAGTCATTAATTTCGATTATTGTTTCAAGCCATATACCTCCTTGGAGGAAGAAGAGCATCTTCCAACGGCTCTCACGATCAAGGAATTCCTGTGGCGGCATACTTGCGTAAGCCTCACTCTTCATTAAAAGAAGATAGTTGTTGAGAGGGATATCAATAATATTTCTGCCATCTGTTTTCCGAGTAATGACAAGGCGTGGAGAATTACTTGTTACCAGACGAGGGAAACTCATCTCTGCGAATGCCACAGTTGCTACTCCTCCATCATCAGGAAGTTCTCCGGGATTGGCATTGCCACGAGTCCATGGGAAATACTCAACAGTACGGGATGGGATTACATCATTATTCCATCCCATCAGTATATTGTCATCAACAACTTTGAAGTCGAAGTCAGCTTCATCAATTCTTGTACCATCCACCTGCTGAAGCATTACCCTCAAGTTGTTGGTATCTTTCATCATATAAACCGTGTAATCGTTATATTCCATGTCCGATTGCTGTACACTCACTTCCTGACGTCCATAGAATAACGGGTGAAGTTGCTTGCCTACCGGCTGAGTGAGGCTTGTCATGTTGAGTTCGACCTGAAGTTGATTCATCCTTATTGATGATGGAGATGAAGTGAATGAGAACGAAGATCGTTCACATTCCAGACCACCATATGCAATCACGTTATAAGTGCCTGGTGCAAGATCAACCGTCATCCGATAATTTTCATCAGCGAGGTCTGCCGTTGAGTTAGTTCGTGTGGTAACATAGTTGCCATTGCTGTCGTAAAAAAGAACCGTCAAGCAATCTACCTGTGATGGAAATGCATTTGCAAATTCCATGTTATAGTCATAAACGAAGCGTAGACAAACACCCTGTGGACAAGGCTGCAAATCTTCATGAAGACGGTTGCATGAAGAAAAAGACAGAACTGTACCTGCGAGCATTGTTATTGCTATAGTTCTTTTGATAGAATCTGAAAAAGATCTGATTTCCATATCTTGTCAATATTTTTTTGTGATCCGGGAGGTGATCAGACCTGCCGGACCTATCCTTTCGGATGGAATCTTATGCGTGTCGCAACACGCATAAGATTCTTTAAAATGTAAACTTCTGTTTAGAAGTGGATACTGTTAAGGCGAACTACCCAAGGAACAATCTCCATACGAACTGAGAGGTAGATCTCATCTGACTCGTCAGGGGTATCAGGAGTCGGGTCGTTAGGATCGTTCTCAGGAATGCGTGGGTGGCCGAGACGTGCGATTTTGTCGATAGAGAGCTTATAGACGTTGTTGCGTACTACATCAAACTCCATCGGACCCATAGAACCATTTAGACCGTTGTCATTATGGCGATTCCAGTAGTAATAGTAGCAGAAGTAGCCTGCACCATAGTCGCTATCAATTGAAGACTGATAAATAGCAATACCGGCACCAGTTACAGCTTCACGCATGGCTCTGAGCTCATCACTGGCATGAGCGCCTGTAGCATCATCGCCCACTTCCTTGCCGTTAGCTGCCCATTGACTCCAAGCATAATTGGCACTTGCAAGATAAGCGAGGTATTCTTCACCGGATGGATTTGCTTTAGCCGACTCCCACATCGGGTCATTGATTATTTTGTTCTTTTTTTCCTGATCTGTCTCATTTGGATCTACATAAATCATATGTTTCTCAACTCCATCTTCAGTATAGGTCGGGATAGGACCATCGCCAAAGACAGCTTTGTAGAGACTATTAGATCTGTTAATTTCCATTGCGCCAGCTGTATTGATAGTCACAGATGCCTGGATTGCTGCCTGACGTATATGGCGCCAGCCCATATAGAGATGACCCTGATAGTAGTAAAGAATAGGATCGTGATCAGAACTGCCATTAAGAGTTATTGTCTCGCCATTGTATGTGAAAGGTTTCCCATTAAGGCAGTTTGCGAGATTCTTGATATTGCCGGCATTCCAAGCCTCTTCATACAATTCTGCATTTTCCTTATCTACGTAAGCACTGCCGAGAAGTTTGCCTTTGAATACAACGCCGGTAGAGATACCATTCATCTGGTTATCATTGTTGTAAGGAATGACGTTTTCAGTAACATACCTCCATACATGATACTCATGTTTATCGTTGTAATTGTCTGTATTTCCTTTGAGTACATCGTCGACCTTAACAACATCCCAACGATCGCTGCTCATAGCTTCGTTGTTGAACTTTCCATTGTCTTCAAAGAATGGGAAGTTAAGATATTTCGAAAAACCGGTCATAATTGCGGTGCCACCAAATTCCTCAGCATATGGGCCAACAACATAGTTGCCACCGCTGTATTTGCCATCACCTTCTCTAACCCAAGGTAACTCTTTGCCACAAAGAGTGTAATCAGCAAGCTGTCCATTCGGGCTGACACGTGGGAGATAGTAGAATTTATTGCTCATGTTGACGAGACACATCTTCAGAATCTTAACATCAACTATTGGCTTTGAATTATCATAATCACCATCTTCCTTTGTGTTTAAAAGCACGTTATAGGTATTATTGTTGTTTGAACCATCTTTGAAGTCGAAACGAGCAACTGAACGTTCAATGAGAATATTGCCTCGTTTATTATCCGATGAATTATCAACTTTATTAGTTGACGAAATTTCGTTTAGACCGGAAAGCTTGAAAGGATTCTCAACAGATGAAAAGTTCTCCCAATCGAGAATATTCTTTGGAAGGTCACGAGTATCAAGGTTGACATTATTCATAAGGAAAGAATTGGTGCCCCAAATACCGATATTCTTACCGTCTGCTGCGTTTGTGGTCTGGATTACCTCACAAGTCGCCTCAATCCATGAAGCTGATCCAAAGGCAGTGTTTGATCCATCAAACATATTGATGAGTTCTGTGGTCGGATTTGCGAACACAAATACATAAACTTCAGGAACATTTCCGTCTCCATATGTAGAATAGAGGGTATTAAGGTTTTCTTTCTGAAGCTTGGCCGTAGCTCTATACATCTTATTTGTGTTACCTTCAATTGAAGAAGTGGCGATGCGGTTGCTGGGAACTTCCCCTGCAACAATGAAGCCATATTTCTCAATCTGTTTATCAGGATTTGCTTCTGATGCAGCCAAGACAATAAGTGCTGAGCTAACGTAGTTCTCAGCGTCAGAGCCTATTTCTGTACCGTCCGAGCTACCACCCTCCGGAGTCGTCAGGCTACGGGTGCCATTAAGACCGGAAGGCATGTTGAAGTCTACGGTCATGAAGACACCGCCGGAGCCATCATCAGTGTCGAGCAAACCGTTGTTTCCTTTTTTTTCCAACGTATCGTCGGAACATGCGCCGGCAAAAAGAAGAGCGATTGCCGAGAACGCACTGAAAAGAAGATTTTTTCTCATGTTGTTAAAATTGAATTGTTTATAATTATTGTTGTTTTGTGCTGAGGTGTGGAAAGCAAGTAATAGGCTTTACTTACCTAGACTTTACTTGCGGAAGGTGATGCCGCCTTTGAAGTTGAGGATCTGGTTGATGCGGTCGATGGCCGACTGGGCCTTCGGAGTACCGCATTTGCGGAGCCATACGAGTGCCTGCTGATAGTCTTTCTCCTTGGCGTAGAGCATGCCGCGCGCATAGTTGGCTTCGGGAGTGTCGCCTACCTTCTCAAGGTATTTGCGGGCGCTCTCCAGGTCGTTGCGCGAAATGGCATTGTTCGCAGCGTTAAGGTTGGCTGTCTCATCCTCGGGGAACATCCTGACGGCTATCTCAAACACTTCATTATACTCCGGCGTGCCGGGTTGATAGGTGTTGGCAAGCAGGTAGATCTCGTCAAGCGAGAGGTTTTGCGGACGCGTAGCTATCACCTGTTTGATCTCCTCTACATCGGAGTATTTCTTGATGTTGTATTTGATGAGGTAGTCGGTATGGCGTAGCCAGGGATATACGTTCTGAAGCAGCCATTTGTAGTCAGTGGGGTAGAGCTGACGCAGACGGTCGTTGCGTTTCTCAATCGGATAGTCGGAGTCGATAAACTCAAGGATTCCCTCCCTGTCGGCCAGCGCTGAGTTCACCACAGCCTCACGGAGTCCGGCCCAGTCTTCCGGCACAGAAGCGGTCTTGTAGACAGATGCCGGGAAGTCGTAGAGTTTGCTCACATAGTCGCGTACAGCCTCCGTACGGCCCTTTGCCAAGCGTACGTTGTTGTTGTACGGGCCTTCGGGTGAGGCGTAGCCGGTGAGGGTGATGCTCTCGATGGTGGCATCCTTATTGCCGCGCACAGTATCGATGGAGTTGGTTATCTTCTTGAGCTCAACCGGGTTGTTCATGTATGAGGGATAGATCTCTGTTCTGTTGACCGGGAAGTTGACGTAAGCCTTACCCTGCAGGGCATATTCCTTCACCGGCACAGCCACCGGCTCAATGTAGCCGAGGTCATCGGTAGAGGGCATGGAGGGTGGAATGAGATTGAGATCGGCTATGGGAAGGTCTTCCTCACCAAGGGGAGCACCACAGCAACCTGAGGTGAGAATCTTGAAGCCGAGGGTAGATTCGCCCATCCAGTCCTGCCAGGGCACTTCGAAAGAGTATACATCCGTAAGATGTGCGCCTGCGCGATACAGTGGAGCATTGGTGTTGGAACGCAGATTATAATAATACTGGTTGCGTCCGGCTATAGCGTATGGAGATAGCTCTTTCTCGTTCTCGCCATCGGCACTACGTATCACGGGTATCACTTTCAGCATCTTATCGGTGCCGAGATGGCAGAGGTTCGGCTTTACGTTCATGGTGACAATCAGCGAGACGTTGTCGTTGGCGGTCACGGAGATGTCGGTCAGTCCAAGCCTGTCGACCTGCTGGCCCATTGCGGTAGTCGCTGCGAGAGCGAGGAACAATGAAGATATAATTCCTTTAAATGGTTTCATGTCTGTTACAGCTGATCAAAAGGTTCAGAATTAAAATACGTACTCGAGATTTATTGCTAACTTTGTAGGCCCGAAGTAGTTGTGGGTGCGTCCTTTGGCAATGCGGGTGCCGCAGACGGCACAAGGATAGACATCGTATTTGGTCCAGATCCATCCTACGCCCAACTCGGCCTCAATGTTCCAGTGGCGTGCGATAGGCCAAGCGTAGCCATAAGCCACACCCGCACCCACACCCCAGCCTTCATAGCGGCGATCTTTGAGGTGACGGAAATCTGTGCCAAGGAATTTCATGTCGAGATCGAGTTTGCCGACGTTATATTGTCCGCCGAGCACGTGGAAGCCGAGGAAATGGCCTGCAAAACGCTGGCAGAACCAGTAACGGGCTTCGGGCTGCAGGAGCCAGTGACGCCATTTGTGGCCGTCGCCGATTGTCCAGAGGTTGAGATTGCCGGCCAATTCGAGGGTCCAGCGAGGCGCCAGTCCAATCTCAACACCGATGTTTGGAGACAGTGTGGCATCGTATAGAATATTCGATTTTAAACCAACATTCTGTCCTTTGGCCGGTAAATAGAGAAAGAGGGCCAATAACGGGATAAGTAAAAATTTGAATTTCATAATCCAGTGAGATGGAAAATGTGTGGATATATGGCTGATTTACAATTCCTTATGGGGGGGGGGTAGTTGTGCAGCAAGTATTTGTGGTAAAAGTATGTTACAAAGAGACTTGTAAATATTTGGCGCGAAATTAGTAAAATATCGTTCTAAAAACAAATATTTCGTGTTAAAAAATTTCTATAAAAATTGTTAAAGAACAAATTGGTCTTTAACGGTTAGCCATTTAAGAATATCGGCTCAATATATATAAGTATATAAACTTATGACGGATTCCCTATTGCATAATGCTGATCGGAATAGTCTGCAACCAACCCGGATAGGAGTTCCAATTCAATGCTGTAAGGATCAGTTAAAGGAGTATCATCCTTGACATAAGGAAGTATCTCCTCAACTCTATTAAGAGCCAACTGATATTGAGCTTCATTTTCTATTTTTCTCATAGAATGCAAATTTTGATGGGAGAAATGGGGAGGAGTGGGGGTCAAAGAGACTTTATCCCTTCAAAGTGATTCTAATTCACCTCAAAGTGATTCTAAGTCGGAGGTGGAAAGACCGGTGATGGCCGCAATAGTGGCGATACTTAGCCCTTCTTTGAGCATCTTCCGAGCAATCTCTTTCTTCTCTTCCGCTCTGCCTTCCGCTCTGCCTTCCGCTCTGCCTTTCACTCTGCCTTCCGCTCTGCCTTCTTCAAGCCCTTTGGCATGGCCTTCTGACATTGCAGTGTCGTAGGCATCGTTGTCTTGCATTAGATTGTCGAGATGACGGAAATACGCCTGACGTTCTGCTTTTGACATAGCCAGAACCTTGAGTTTCTCCCTGACTTGCTGCAGACCGGGAGTGCGTGTGTCTTCTTTCACTACGCCTGTCTTGAGGTAATCCATCCATTCGTTTATCGGTGTGTCTGGCAATTTATCGAACTCGTTCACGCGCAACAGGTAATACTCAGGGAAAATCTCTCTCGGAAGACGGGATACGATAACCCCCTCTTCTTTGGTGCGCACTATAAGTTCGTTGCCCGTATGCAATCCCTTGAAGTCGGTTGTGCCATGATAAATATAGTCATCCCCATCTCCGAAATCGCAATATAGAAGGCTGATGGAATAGACCTTCTTGACTTTGTCGTATTTCTCACCGAGTTTTATGTGCTCAGTGATGGCCTTGGAGGTGCCGTAGAGTATGCGCTGAAAGTAATGGAACTGGTACGTAAGTTGCACTTCTACTATAATAATGTGTCCCTTGCTGTTAACGGCCTTGATGTCTACCCGGTTGAATTTGTCGCTGTCGTGATCCTGATTAGACTCGCTTTCAAGGATTTCCTTTATCTTTACGTCTTCACCTAAAAGGACTGATATAAGGCCCTCCAAGATCTCGAAATTGGACTTCTCCCGGAGGATGTGTTTTATGGCCCAGTCAAACCTGATGATTTCATTTTCATTTCCCATAATTCTGCTATTTTTTGTAAATATAGTAAAATAATAGATAAAGGCCAAAATATTTCAATAAAATTTATTTTTTTGCATCTTGAGAGGGAAATCAACAGAGAAATGAAGTTTAGTTACGGAAGTGAAAATAAGGTAAGGATGCCACTTGCTGGCGTCCTTACCTTATGAGTGAGGTTTATTGCCTCTAAAATTAAGTGACTGGCAAGTGAGGGTCGCAGGGATCAGTGGGTTTTGATGTAGTCTACGATCCAGGCGCCTACCTCTTTGGTGCCGTAGCGGGGTGCGCCCTCCACCTGGATTTCGGGGGTGCGGACGTTGGCATCGAGCGATGCGTTTACGGCTTCGCGGATGAGCTTGCCTTCCTCGGTGAGGTTGAAGTATTCGAAGAGCATGGCTACGGAGAGAATCTGCGCCAAGGGATTGGCGATGTTCTGACCTTTTGCCTGGGGCCATGATCCGTGGATAGGTTCGAATACGGGAGTGTGTTCACCGGTTGAGGCTGAGGGGAGTAGGCCCATCGAGCCGGTGATGCAGCTGCCTTCGTCGGTGAGGATGTCGCCGAATGTGTTCTCAGTTACCATCACGTCGAAGAACTTCGGATCCTGGATCATGCGCATTGCTGCATTGTCTACGAACATATAATCGGTAGTTACCTCAGGATATTTCTCAGCAACCTCCTTGGCTACCTGACGCCACAGACGTGAGGACGCGAGCACATTTGCCTTGTCTACCACGGTAAGGTGTTTGCGGCGACGAAGTGCATACTGATAAGCAACCTCGAGTATGCGCTCGATTTCAGGACGGGTGTAGGCGTTAGTGTCATAAGCCTTGAAATCATCCTGGTATTTCTCTCCGAAATACATGCCGCCGGTGAGTTCGCGGATGCAGATGAAATCGGCGCCACGCACGAGCTCGTCTTTGAGCGGTGACTTGTGGATGAGGCAGTCGAAGGTCTCAACCGGACGGATGTTGGCGAAGAGACCGAGTTTCTTGCGCATGGCGAGAAGACCCTGCTCGGGACGAACCTTGGCCGTGGGATCGTTGTCGAATTTAGGGTCGCCTACGGCTGAGAAGAGCACGGCATCGCTATCCATGCAGATGCGGAATGTCTCCTCGGGGAAGGGATCGCCTACTTTGTCAATTGCGTCAGCGCCACAGATGGCATATTTGTATTCCACCTTGTGGCCGAATTTCTCACATACGGCTGTCATTACAGCCACACCCTGAGCTGAGATCTCAGGTCCGATGCCGTCGCCGGGGAGGACGGCTATTTTCAGTTCCATTTGTTTATGGTTTATTGGTTTATTGGTTATTCTTCGAGGAGGTTGAGCATCTTGATGGTGGCTTTGATGGCCGCTTCGGTCTGGTCGGCGTCAAGGCCACGGGTGCGGTATATGCGGTCGTTCCATTCCCAGGTTATGACGGTCTGCACGAGGGCGTCGGTGCGGCCGCCGGGAGGGATGCTGACGGCATAGTTGGCCAGATGCGGAAAGCGGCGGTTGAGCTTCTCCTTATAGAGCTGCTTCAGGGCCTTCACGAATGCGTCAAACTGACCGTTGCCCGAGGCATTCATCTCGTAGACCTCGCCGTTTATCTCTATCTTAAGTGCGGCCATAGGCTTAAGGCCGTAAGCCGTGCTCACCATATAGCTGAGGAGCTTCACCTTCTCAACCTGACTGAAAGTGTTGAGCACGTCGGAGACAATGAAGGGTAGATCTTCCTGAGTCACCACCTCTTTCTTGTCGCCAAGCTCGATGATGCGCTCCGTCACCTTCCGCGTCTGCTCCGGAGTAAGCTCCAGGCCGAGTTGCTCAAGGTTCTTGAGGATATTGGCCTTACCACTGTTCTTGCCCAGTGCATATTCACGCTTGCGGCCGAACCGCTCAGGAAGGAGGTCGTTGCAATAGAGATTGGCCTTGTTGTCGCCGTCGGCATGCACGCCCGCCACCTGCGTAAATACGCTTTCTCCCGTAATAGGACGGTTGGGTGGTATGGCTATGCCGGAATAGTTCTCCACCATCCGGCTCACGTCGTTCAGGCGCTCCTCACGGATGTTGGTGCGTGCGTTAAACTGGTCTTTCAGAATGGCCTGCACGCTTGCCAGAGGAGCGTTGCCTGCACGTTCGCCAAGGCCGTTTACCGAGGTATGTATTCCGGAGCACCCGCCTAACACGGCAGCCAACACGTTGGAGATGGCAAGGTCGTAGTCGTTATGGGC
>CAZUNU010000016.1:0-28181 GCA_964622105.1 uncultured Sangeribacter sp.
TTTTTCCGTATTAACCGCAGATTCTTATTATATTTGCACCCTAAAATCGCAATTATAGTGCTATGCAACTGAATTTTTATTCTCTCTCGGGAGCAAAAGCTCTCATTGTTATCGCTTCCTCCCTCCTTTTGGCCGCTTGTGGCGAGCCCTCTTTCAAAATCAAGGGCGACATCGCCGGCGCCGACAACCAGAGCGTGCTGCTCGAGAAATCTGACTTCCACGGCCGGTGGGTGATCGTGGATTCCACACGTACGTCATCTTCAGGTTCCTTCTCATTCTCACGCCCTGCCCCGGCTTCTCCAGAAATTTTCCGTCTTGATCTCGACAACAGGTATATCTATCTGCCTATCGACTCCGTGGAGACCCTCACCGTGACCTCTTCGCTTGATTCATTCGGCTCCGACTTCTCAGTCACAGGTTCAGAGAAGGGTGAGGCACTCGCACGCTTCGAAAAAGAGGTGCAGGCTCTCCCGGCCGACATCACCCCCGATTCGCTCGCAAGCTTCAAGCGTGGCGTTTTCTCACGCTATATGCGTGATGCTCAGGGATCGATCGTGAGCTACTATATACTCACAAAGTATCGCGACAACAAACCTCTCTTCGACCCGGATGAGGATTACAAGTATTTCGCCGCTGTGGCTACAGGCTTCAAGGCATTGCGTCCGGATGACCCCCACACTGCACTCCTTGAAACCACCTCAGTCAACGCTCTCAAGCGCCGCAACGCAGGCAAGAGTGCCCAACTTCAGATAGCCGCCGAGGAGCTCACCATACTTGATATCGACCTCCCTGATGAGAACGGCAAGAATCAGAAACTGTCGGATCTCGTTGCCAATGGCAAACCAACTGTTGTGATGTTCACCCTCCTCACACATCCCGATGCCCCGGCCTCAAATATTGAGCTCTCCAAGCTCTATAATCGCTATGGCGGAAACGTCAACTTCTATCAGGTGAGCCTCGACCCCGACCAGTATGGATGGCGTGATGCGGCCCGCAATCTCCCCTGGACCACCGTATATGATGCCGACGGCGAATACTCGAAAGCCGCCAGAATGTACAACGTAGTCAATATCCCATCCTACTACATCTACAACCGCAAAGGTGAGCTCTCTGACCGCGCCGTCAACATCGACGACCTCTCCAAAAAGCTCCCCTCCTACTAACCATCCTCCCCTCTCTGAAGCCCACTTCCTCCCTCCTCTCTTGCGCAAGCACTCAAAACCCCAAAAGCCCCAGGCTTGCACCCCTCCGTAAGCGGTGGAGCATTTTCAGGGCCTAAAAGGATTTCTGGCGAAGCCAAAATCCCCGAGCCCTGAAAATGACCACCGCGAGCACCCTGTCACAATAACCAACCATCCCCGTGAAACTACCAAATCCCCTCCTCTCCCTCATATTAGCCGGCACAATATGCGGCACCTCCACCGCTCCTTGTGCAGCAGCCGGAGACGAGGAGCCGAAGCTCATCATAGCCCCATGCGCCCGAATCCTCATGGATGGAGCTGTCTACGCATCGCCTCAGAAAGATCTCTTCCCGGATGGCGTCGCCATTCCCGAGGCACGCATAGGTGCCAAAATGAGATACGGAGCCTGGTCAGCCATGATAGATGCCAGCTATGCCTATGCAAAAGTGGGCATGCGAAATATGTGGATACAGTATGACTTCAACCATCACAACAATATCCGCTTCGGCAACTTCATCCACCAGTTCGGACTCCAATCGCAGTCGCAATCTATGAAAGTGACCTTCGAGCAACCAACTGCCGCAACGCCATTCACGCCCGGAATCCAGCTTGGAGCAATGTACACCCACTACTCACCCTCTTTCTATGGAGCAGTCAGCGTTCACACAGAGAGCAGTGCAGTTCAGCAGATAGTTAATGCACCCCTTTTCAACAAGCAAGGTTTCGGACTGCTCACCCGTCTCATATGGCGCACTCCGCAGAAAGGCAACTTCTTCTGGCATGCCGGAATCAGCGGAGGTTTCGCCACTCCCCAGCGACATCTTGTAGATGGCGAGGACAAACACGACGGCTTCTCTATGTCAGCCAATTTCCCTACAAAAGTGGTTCAGCTCGAAGAGGTGGGGATAACTGTTGACAAAGCCAAAAACCTCTGGAAATTCACGCCGGAGCTTGTGGCTTGTTATGGAAGAATAGCTTTCGAAGGACAGTATTTCTTCCAGCAGATCAACCGTAAGGATGACCTACGTCACTACATTTCCCAATCCGGATATGCTACGTTGCGCGGAATGTTGATAGGGAAAGGATACACTTACGATCCCTCGACGGCACAGATCAACACCCCGGCTCCGAAAACGCTTGAATGTGTGGTAAACTACAACTACACAAACCTCGCTGATGCCTCTGCCGGACTCTTCGGGGGCCGGGCCAACACAGTGTCTGTGACGTTCAACTATCAGTTTAATAAGTATATTACTGGCCGTCTTAACTGTTTCCATGCTCACAGATGGCAACTCGAAGGCGCGGATCCTCTCACCCTCACAGGGTTCCAGGCTCGCCTCATGGTTCTCTTCTGACGCCATTACGATCCATGGAAACACCCCAAAGCTTAAATCACATTAATAAATTACTCCAAAATACTCCTCCCGACAATGGATTGGAAAGACGCTCTCAATGCCCTCAAAGCATCCGGCGAAATACCCGTAGACAATACTCCTGACCCTGAGCCGGAGCCAGCCTCAGATGCCTCCCTCCCACAGAAGTCGCCTTTACGCGTCTTGATCGACCGCAAAGGGCGGAAAGGCAAGACGGCAACTATTGTAGAAGGTTTCACAGGTTCCGACGAACAATTGCAGCAACTTGCGAAGACCTTGAAACAGCGCCTGGGCACCGGTGGCTCTGCACGCGATGGCGAGATCCTCATTCAAGGGGAGCGAAGGGAGGACGTGGCAGAAATGTTGCGTTCGCTCGGTTACAAAACAAAATTCTGAATCTCAATAATACGCTATGCTTCAACTCCAACGCGCCTCGGCCGGCTCCGGAAAGACTTTCACGCTTGCTAAACGCTTTATCTGGTTTCTGATCGCAATCAAGGATAAGGAACGAGGTGGACGCTGGCGCTTACGTAATTCACGTGAGATAGCCGACGGACTGCGGAGAATACTCGCCATTACCTTCACCAACAAGGCTACCAATGAGATGAAGCAGCGCATCGTGGAGAAACTTGCTGATCTCTCACGCGCAGAATCAGAGTATCCACTTTCAGAAGATGATCGCAAATCCATCACCTACCTTGATGATTTCACCGAGCAATTAGGTGTGGATTACAAAGAAATCGGACATGCTGCCACAGAAGCACTTTCAGTGCTCCTAAACGAATATTCTGATTTCAAAGTCTCTACGATCGATTCGTTCTTCCAGACAGTGCTACGCACGTTTGCCTACGAATCTAACCTCAACGATACGTACCAGGTTGAGATCGACAACGACTATGTGGCAGCGGCTGCCGTCAACGCCACTCTTGCTGAGATTGATTCCGCCGACCTTCCATCCATACCACGGTTCTGGATAAATTGTCTCATGGAGAATGAATCGTCCAAGGGTACGAAAAACTGGAACGTCTTTCAGAAAAGCGCAACCGACACCTCCATCTATTCCCGTTTGCTATCCTCTGTAAAACGCCTTGAAAACGAAGACTTCAAGAAAGTGCGTGAGACCCTTGACGAATACTTTGACAATCCTGAAGTGGCCGACCCGTTGCATGTGGCCTATATTAACGCTAAGGAAAGCATCAGCCGACCCGTTGAGGAGAGTCTCGCTGAAGCCAAGAGTGCAGCCGCTAAACTAAAAAGACTCTTCGCAAAAAATGGCCTCGACCCTGCCGAAACAGGGTTGCGCTACATGGCCGGGCATCTTGAGAAGTTGCCGGCTCTCACTCCTGACTCATCTGCCTCCAAACTCTTCTCCCCCATCAACATGGAGGGCAAGACCTCTGTGTTCAAGACCGCCGGCAAAGCCAAGACACCCGTGGCCAGCACTCCTGATGATGCCGTCATGCTGGAGATGGCCTGCCGCATGTATGACGCTTACTCCAGATTTCTTGAACTTATCAATTCCTCCGATTGGCTTCATTGGAAAGTCTACGGGCCACAGATTCCTTATTTAGGTCTTATAGGAGTGTCGCGCTCAATGATGAAAGAATATCTCGACGCCAACAACACTATCCAGCTCGGAGAAACCAACTCCATGCTCCGTAGGATTATCGGGGAAGACGATGCACCATTCATATATGAGCGACTCGGTGCGCACCTTAATCATTTCCTGATCGATGAGTTTCAGGACACATCGCGTCTCCAATGGGAGAATCTTCTCCCCCTTCTTCATGAAAGCAACGGCCGAGGTGAAGACAATCTCATAATCGGCGACGCTAAACAGAGCATCTATCGCTTCCGCAACGCTGATCCCTCACTCATCACGGATGCTGTTCCCCGTGAATTTCCCGACCGTAAGGATGCCGGAATGTCACGTGAGGAGAACACCAACTGGCGCTCACGACGCACGATAGTGGAATTCAACAATTATTTCTTCCATCTCCTTATGCGGAGAGTAGCCGATCTTTCTGAGGAAGTTCGTGAGGGGGCGGAATCGGCTCCTACTGTTGATTTCCGCAATCTTTATTCAAATGTAGCTCAATATCCTGCCAAGAGGGATCGCGCCGGATACGTAGAGGTAAATTTCCTTGAGGCTCCCGAGACCCGCACCGATGACCAGGGACGTATCCGCAGACTCTCATCCGAAGAGAAAACCACTCTTATGCGGGAGGAGGCACTATCCCGCCTCGGACCGCTAATCCGGTCGCTCATCAGTCGTGGATACAAGCAGAGTGACATAGCTATACTTGTGCGCGTGAATTCTCTAGCAAAAGAGGTGATCGAGGCGTTGGTGAATTTCAATAATACTGTCTCTCCTTCAGAAAGAATCGAATTTATCAGCGAGGAATCCTTGCTCGTATCCTCATCCGATGCCGTAGGGATCATTATAGGCATACTCTCGAAAATGGCTGAGGGAAATGCCACTCCCGTTTCAGATAAGGATAACACCGACAATCAGGGTAAGAACCGTTGGACTGAAATACAATGTGATTTCATTTTCTATGCGATGCGCCATCCAGGCCAGTCGGCAGCCGAACAAGTAAAAGGCTTCCTGAGTGAAGACACGCATACCGATGCTGTCAACGCCATGTTGAGATCGATGCAGACAGTTGCTCTTCCGGCTCTCATTGAGGCTATCACTGAGAATTTCGTACCGGAAGATTTGCGGCGGTCGCAAGCCGTTTTCATAGCGGCTTTGCAAGACATGGTGCTTGAATACACTGAGAGCCATCCGGCCGATCTTTCATCGTTCATTGAATGGTGGAAATCTAAAGGTGTGACCCGTTCGATATCCTCCCCGGAAGGCACGGATGCCGTACAGATCATGACTATCCATAAGTCGAAAGGACTGGAATTCAAATGTGTCATCATTCCTTTTGACGACACATCTATTGTGCCGCTCAAGAAAAGTGAGTGGAAATGGGTACGTCCGAATGAAAAGTTCATTTCTCTCGGATTCCCGCCATTCATACCTGTAGCTACGGAACCGGCCCTTAAGGATACCGACCATCGCGACATATATTTCCGCTTCTACGATCTCTCCTCGATGGACATGCTCAACGCCTACTATGTAGCCTTCACACGTGCCGTCGACGAACTCTACATCTTCACCCGTCAACCCTCGTCGGCTTCGTCAGCTGCAACATCTTCCTCTTCCTCCCGATCAGCCTCCCGGTCAAAGAAAAAAGCTTCAACATTAGGAAGCTGTCTCAGCGAATTCTTCACTATATCTGAAGATTCAATTTTCTCGGGCGAAGCATTGGAAACCGGAGATCTGGATGAAGAGACGCGTGCCCTACTACTATCACAAGACCTCATATCCTGGAACGACGACCACACAGTGCTCACAATTGGCGAGCAAACAGAGCTGTCACACACACGGGCCAACTCCGATCAGCAGTCCGTCAATTCCGCTGAGCAGGAATCTGAGGCATCCTCCACCACAAGAATAATAGATATCTACCATGTAGATAGCAGTCCTTCCGTGCTTCAATATATTGAAGTGCCTGATGGTGATGAAAACGCCACCACTCAGATGCCCGAAGCCGAAGATACGGATCCACGCTCCGAGGGAAATCTACTCCATTCCATCCTCTCGATGGTAAAAATCCCACGCGATCTTCACCGCGCCGTGTTATGGCATAAGATGCGAGGCTTCATATCAACCGAGCAAGCCAACGAATGGGAAGAATTCCTACATGAAGCCATCTCCCGCAAGGAAGTGCGGGACTGGTTTGACGATGGCTGGAGAGTGCTAAATGAGCGCGACATGTTATACCCGGGTAAGAAGAACCGGCGTCCCGACCGTGTACTCATATCCCCTGATAAGAAATACGGCATAGTTATCGATTACAAATTCGGGGATATTCCCACCGGCAATTCTCACAAGAAACAGGTGAAAGAATACCTCGACGGCTTCCGGGAGATCACGCATATCCACAATGTAATCGGCTACATCTGGTATGTTCGCAAGCACCACATCGAGCCTGTCTATCCATGATCGCGGCAATCCGTAAAGCAGTTTGCCGACCCCATATCTGATAAAAATACTAAAAAATACTCCCCTACCTCTCCAAATCTTGAATAAATTGACTAACTTTGCATTATAAATCAATCTTATTTAATTTTGGACACTGACCCTTTACCATCTCCCTCACCCACAATATCACTAATGATCCTGCTGTCGCAGGCCATACAGTTCTGTGCACCCCCCGACTGGGTGTCGTGGAGTATCATAATATTCATAGCTTGCTGCTGCCTTCTCATATCTGCCTTTGTATCAGGTAGTGAAATCGCATATTTTGGCCTTACCCGTTCAGAAATCGATGAACTGAGCGAAGAAGAAGAACCACAAAGTGAAAAAGCATGCGAAATGCTTGGCGACAGCGAGCGACTGTTGGCCACCATCCTCATATCCAACAACATGGTGAATATCACCATGGTCGTTCTTCTCTCATTTGCATTCAACCAGGTCATAACCATCACCAACACTGTTCTCGACTTCTTGTTGCAGACTGTGCTGCTCACCTTCCTTCTCCTGCTTTTCGGAGAGATTTTCCCGAAACTGGTGGCGAGAAACAAAACCGTGAAATGGGTGAAGATGGCCTCCGGACCTCTTATGTTTCTTTATCGGATTACCGGCCCTCTGGCTTCGCTGATGGTGAAATCTTCTGTGCTCATCAATAAAGTTGTCACCAAGAAAGATGACAATCTCTCTACCGACGAGCTCGAGAAAGCCCTTCAGATTTCTGACATAAAGGAGGGTGAAGACAAGGAGATGCTCGAAGGAATCCTTACGTTCGGCGAGAAAGAGGCCAGCGACATCATGATCTCACGCGTAGATATAACAGCAATCGAATATCACGACACATGGTCGGAAGCTGTGGATGTAATCCTTAAATCGGGTTATTCACGTATTCCAGTCTACGACACATCGCAGGATACAATCCGCGGCATACTCTACTCCAAAGATCTTCTACCTTACATTGGCAAACAGACTGATACGTTCCGTTGGCAAACACTATTACGCGAGCCATACTTCGTGCCGGAATCGCGCCCGCTCGATGATTTATTGGAAGATTTCCGCAAAAGAAAAATCCATATCGCCATCGTAGTTGACGAGTATGGCGGCACTCAGGGCATGGTGACACTGGAAGATGTAATAGAGGAGATTGTCGGCGAAATTGATGATGAATATGACGAGCAGACCTCCGTATATAAGAAAGTGAATGCCAATACATACATCTTCGATGCCAAGGTGCCATTGGGTGAATTCTGCCATATCCTTGGTATTGATGAAGAGGAATTGGGCGACACCGGAGACGCCGAGACCCTGGCCGGCTTGCTCCTGGAGATCAAAGGTGATTTCCCAACTATGAAGGAGACACTCGAAAGAGGACCGCTACGCTTTCAGGTGATCCAGAAAGAGCGCCATAGAATCACAAAAGTAAAAGTAACTGTCTCTACTACTCACAACCAGGAGTGACCACCCTTAACCTATAAAACCGAAGATAATGTCAGAAGAATTCATATATTGGCCACACCCTACTCCAGTAGGTATACGGGTGGAGGAAGTTTGCGGTATGGAAAACAAATCAGGTCGACTTTGGGAAGAGATGGCCAAACAGATATATTGCGAAAACGGTCGTGACGGCTATCGTGAGATCGGTCATTTCGCCAACGGTGCTCCGTTTCTGTTCGGTCAGACCACACGTATTTCCATAACCCATGCCGGCCATCTCCTAGCAGTGGCCTCACTGCCTAAAACACCGGAAGCAGATCTCGCCAACTTCTCACAGCGCACGGCTCTCGGAATCGATGCGGAGCGCAGTGACCGTGAGCAGGTGCTGAAAGTGCGCGACAGATTTCTGTCTGATGAGGAAAAGCAAATAATTCCGGAAGATAATCTTGAGCTTAACATCATAGCATGGACTGCCAAGGAAGCCTTATACAAAGCAGGTATGACTGAGGGGCTGGATCTTCGTAAAGACATAATGATCAAATCTCTCCCTGCAATTGACAGGAAAATGAACCTGCCGGGTGCTCCCGCGCCTGTATTAGGCAAAGCCAGCCTTTCGCTCCCTGAGACTATTTCCGACATACCTCTGAGAAAGGATTACGAAATGGAATTGTATACCTACGAGAGCGAGACTGAGACAGAGAGATATATAGTAACCCTTGCCTACTCCCCAAAATGCGCCAAATACTCCCGCAAATAATCAGGGTAGGTTTTAATACTCATCACTAAACCGATTTTGAATATGGAGAAAGATGCTTCAAAACTCATGACAGAAGACCGATTCTGGTCTATCATAGCAGAATCTGACCGTGGCCGTAATCTTATTGAATGTCTCACTCCCTTGTCGGAAGATGAATTATTCGGATTCAGATATTGGTGGGAGTATTTCTGCCATCTCTCCTATCGGCAAGATCTCTGGGCTGTAGCTTATGTAGTGCTGGGAGGATGCAGTGACGACAGTTTTGATTATTTCCGTTTCTGGTTGATCGCACAAGGGAAAAAGGTATTTTTCAATGCGCTTGAGAATGTAGATTCATTGTGCGATGTTTTCTCGGACCTTGAAGATCCCGAAGATGCGGATTATCCCATACAAGAGGAGTTTGATTATGCAGTGCAGACAGTAATGAGTGAGCGCACAGGCGATGAGGATGCTTTCTACAACGCCGAAGACAACTATAACTTACCGCAATATTCAGACGATATAGAATTTGAATGGGAAGAAGATGACGAGGAGTCTATCCGAAGGATTTGTCCTCACACTTTTGATAAATGGTGGGGAAACGATGTGTTCTGTTGATATCTCATTCTGAAAATGGGGACTAAGAAACCCATAATGTGAGGGTAGCCATAATCATCATTTGGTGGCTAAAGTAATGTGCATCACTTTCTTCAAAAGGAAATGGTGCACCTTTTCTTTATGATAAAGATAATGAGGCGTAATGTTTACGCTGATTCAACAATTAAGCATTAACTTTTGTTAACATCGGAATGAAAAGTAATGGCATATGTGGAGTGTTAACTTTGCAGTGTCATCAGTTGGGGAGGCGGCCGCTCCCGAAGCTGATACTTGCCGTTAAAGCAAAATCCAAAACATTCACCTGCATCGGGCGGAGAGCATCCGGAGCTTTCCCCAATCGGCTGACTACCGCTATGAGCAAAAGCCCCGCTCTGCTCCCTGCCCGCTGCCTAAAAAACATTCTTATGAAAACAACCGAACAAAAATCTTCTTCCCTCGGCAACAGGCTTGCCATCTCAGCAATCTACCTCATTGGCCTCGCCTTTATCTTCCTCCAGCTACGCAGCCAACTCTAAGTGCAAACCACCTTCTTTCAACTACGTAGCAAACTCAAAGTGCAAACCATCTTCTTTCAACTGCGTAGCCAACTCTGAGGGCAAACTCACCACTAATTCTATTCAACTTTAAGGAGGGTGTTGCAAAACCACATGATCCTAATCCAATTGTGGTTATGCAACACCCTCCTGTTGTAAAAGCTCTTCCTATCCTTTCTTTACGGTTAAGGAAACAAGGCCTCCTTTCTTAGCTCCCAAATAAGCGGGAATCCTCTCTTCGCCACGCTCGATGTCGCTCACGTACACGGGATGCCCTACGCAGAGGGTATGGAGCGTTAATACATCTTCCTGTTGCAGTTTTATATTGGCCGATTCTGCCACACGAAATCTTTTGCCGCCTATGCACTCCAACTCACATGATTTCTCCTTACCCCAATGTAACAGCAATCGGTCGCCCGGATTCAGTTCGTCAGAATTAATCATCGACTCCTCCATAAATCCGGAATCCTCCAAACCGGCCGATTTACTCTTATTGAAAAATGACTCCCAATCGCTGTATTCATTATATTTTGCCAAAATATTCAGAGTAGTGACAGACGGAAAACCCTTATAACTAACATAACCCCAAATTCTTTTTATGGTAGCCACGCTTAATGGACGCCCAGTCTTCTTCTGTATGAGGCGACTTAATTCATTGAATTCGGCCGGAGTGGAAGGCACATAACCAAAATTATTGTTAGTAAGTTCTACAAGAGCTTCTAAAGCAAGATTCTTTTCCATAATTATTATATATTAAAAGGTTAATAGCCTATAAGCGATAAATGCCGACAGAACCACGCACACTGTCAGCATCACATAAGTCAATAATTTTGAAGAGAGGAGATCCGTCAATTTCTCAGTCATACCGGGATGAGAAGACGGGAGCCCGATTTTAGGGATTGACTGTGGTCGCTTGCGAGGATCAGCTTGCATACATTCCTCCGCGGATTCCTCCAGCAGCCTGTCACCCGAGACCTTGGCCATATCGCTCAATATAACTCCCAAAGAATAGATATCTGTCGCGGGCGAGGGTCGCTCACCTCCTGCTAACTGCTCAGGAGCCATATAACGTCGGGAGCCGGCCGGGTTCTTCAACACAATCGAGTCGTCAGTGTCTGACAAACTGAAATCAATCAGCTTAACAGTAGAACCTTGATAGGCCACAAGAATATTGGAGGGCTTCAGATCACGATGAAATATGCGTTTACTGTGCATGTAATTCAACGCCGAAGCAACCTGGCTACAGATCTCACGAGCATTCTCTTTATTCAACTTCTCTTTCTTCAGGAGTGAATCCAGGCCATTACCGTCTACGTACTCAAGAACTATTACCTTCCCCAACCCTTCAATCGTCTCGAAACCGATAGTTCGTCTGATATTCGGATGATCAAGAGCCATACCTATCTCGAATTCCTTTGCCAGTGCCATCGCATAGATAGGATCATCGCGAAAACGCTCCTGAAGGCCTTTAAGCACGAACCGTTTGCCGTAACGTGTAGCCGTATACAGTTCAGCCGCTCCATGTTGGGAGCGGTAAAGAGGGGTTATATTTGAGAAATCTCCCGAAAAAAGCCCTCCTAAGTCAAGAGATTTCTTTTCCGACTCATCGGTTATGTATTCCGAAGTGTCATCATCCTGCATATCCTTATCTTGATAATTGCTCATTTGTTAATACTCCTCAATCTTCTTGAATTGGCCCCATGTGCGGTTGTTTCTGTAGATGCCCTTGCTTCCCGCAGGCACGTAAAGGATGCACCCCTCAAAAAGAGAATAAAGACTGTTGGTGAATGCATTCTCGGCTGCAACGGGCGGTATGGTCGCGCCTACATACAATGACTCGAGAGCTGTACCATCGAAAGCATAACCACCGATATATTCCGTATCAATTCCTAACCGCAGCGTGGTGAGAGTCGAACAGTTCTGAAACATTCCCTCACTTATTTTCCTGATATTATCCGGTAAGGAAATAAACCTGAGCGCTGAGCCAGCAAATGCTCCTCTGTTGATCTCAGTTACTGTCTGCGGAATATTGAGGCCGGTTATTGATGTGCCGTAAAAGCAATTCTCACCCAAGGAAGTGATGCGCGGAGGAAGTGTATAATCGCCCGTTTTGCCGAGCGGAAACCAGAGAATTTCAGTGGCATCATGATTGAAAAGCACGCCGTCAATGGAACTAAAATTAGAATTGGCAGCCGACACCTCTATCGCCTGCAGTGATTCACATTCCGCCGAAGGTAGTATACTGTTTATTCCGGCTGACACAACAATGCTTTCCAGATTCCGGCAACGAGCAAAGGCATCACGGGCTATCACCGAGGCAGTAAACGGAAGAATGATACTTTTTAGGCGTATGCAATCTGAGAAGAGTCCCGTGGTGATTTCATTCTCTGATGTGAACCGTGCTCCATCATAACTGTCACCGCCCGCCACTATATTTACATCTGAAAGGTCCACAACCTCCACATGACTATCCCATGTATTTGCAGGCCAATTCACAGGGGCGTCAAGCACTGCACGTAGAAATTTGAAATCATCACCGTTCATATCTCCAGTTATGGTCAGCATTGATAGTCGCACCCCTGGATCATTGCCGAAAAGACGTGCCAAAGACCCGGCTTTTTCAAGCACAATTCCCGGGCGAGTGGTATATTCCAACGGTTCACCTTTTGCCTCACCCATACTATTGGTTGCAAAGGGCGTGAGCGTGTATTGTGTCTCTACGGTCAGTCCTGTCACAAAAACCTGTTTTCTTCCTGTTGAGAGAAACTCCGGAGTAAGTAATATCCTTGAAGAAGTGGCTGTGGCAGGACAAAATACATCGCAACCGGCTGAAATAAGCGGTTCGCCTCCGTCATCGGTTATTTCAAAAGAGAGTATCACACCGGTCGGTCCGGTTGAGAGAGGTGTGAAACCCGTCAAAGATGGCAGTTCATTAGGTTGGGTGATAAAGGTTCTAGTCTGAGACCGTACAACCGCAGTTTTCGTACCTCCTTCTACATACCATGTGTACTCTGTATTGGGCGTAAGATTTGTGAGACGTAAAGTATGTGTTTCGGCTCCTGCTTCAGTCACACTCACCTCTTTATCCGCTTTGCCATTCTCTCCATATCGAAATACAAGACGTGTGAACACTGAAGAGGAGCGGTTTTGAACCCGAGCCGAAAGTGTAGCCTCGGTCCGCATAATCTCGGTTGCATCAAAAGTCTCTATTTCGGGTTCAAGGCTATCGGGCCGAGGCGACGAATCACAGCCCGGCATAATGAAGGCCGAGAGAATCACTGATAGTATTACCACGAGTGGCAACCTGAGTTTTGATATTTCCCTATACGATCTCATAACCTACTTTCCAATTCTTATGCCGGCTCCGATCGAACCGAACCATTCACGTCCTCTAATGGTGATTACTGATGCACTTAGGCTCACTCTGCCTAACGTGAGTAATGCTCCGGCCTCAAATGATACTCCCTTGTAGCTGTAGTGACTGTTTTTCACATATCCTCCACCCTCCGACTCCGCAAGTTGCCATGCGAGAGCCACTGATGAATAACCGAGACCTTCAAACACCGATACCTTGCGTGAAAGGCGATGAACAGCGCCGCCGTTGAGCATAAATGTGCTTTTACGCACACGTCCGGTATAGTATGGCAGGAGGCCGTCGATTTCTCCGTCCTTGCTACATTCTCCCAGAATTGTCCCGATTTTGCCGAAATCTGTAGAGAGATGCATAAAACCTCCATGACGCTTCATGGCGGTAATCAACACGCCTCCGGAACCAACCTTAGCTCTTCCCCCGTAATTGAAAGTGGCGAGCACGTTCATGCTGAATGGTATTCTTTCCTTTACAGGAGCGACTACGAGAGTATCTGTGCGGGTGAGGACCAATGTATCGGTTACTACCGTTACGATCGGCGAGACGGTATCTTTCGCTATCTGCTTTACGGGTTCATCAATCTTCATCTCATAGGTCATGTGACTGTCGATTTTGGTAGGAAACGCATAATCGCGGAGAACACCGTAATCAGCATGTTTTATTGTAATCTTCTTCGATCCACGTGGCATCCAGAGCCAAATCTCACCTGTCTTGTCTTCACGCTTCACTATCCCTAAGGGTGAAGAGAATACAAAGTCCTCTGAAGCTATCACCTTTACAAGGCCACAATCTTCGTCGTTTAGATCCTTCACAGGGTTAATGAAGGCTGAGACATCGTTTGGCAACTGACGGAATGAGGCAACAGAAAACTGCTGAGCCTTGACCTCAGTTACAGCCGCTCCTGCCAACCAGAGGGCCAACAAAAGAATCATGATTACTCTATGTCTTTCAATTTCTCTCATTTCTTATCGACAGTTGATTAACAGTGTTGTGAAGAACTAATAGTGGGATATGAAGATGATTAGCAATAGCTTTAAGAGCAATTCTGCATCAATCTATTCCAAATTGAAATCACTTATCTCTATCAGTTCGTCCTCTCCTTTGTCTACCGGTTTGGCGGGTTGCCATGTTCTTACGTGGATCATTGGCATGGACTTATCTCTGAAATCCCACAACAGAAAGAGATAACCATCGTCTTGATAGTTGCCGCTCTTATAGGCTTGCTTCAACGTGACTCCATAGATGCACTTCAAAGTGGGATGACGCATTATCTTGAAATCCGAGAATTTCACGTCTATCTCTTTTCCGCTTTCAAAGAGCCGGTTCAATCTTTCAAGATACTCATGCTTTGTACGAACGCTATATCTTACCCTCTCGTTGCCCAAGTTGCCTTGAGTCTTTTCTTCACCGGTTTTTACTACATGGCCCACAATGATGAGAGCGTTGTCACTGAACACCTGACGTATGAAGTCAATGTCGCGTGTTGTGTAAGACGTGCGGAGATGTTCGCAGTAACTGAGAATCTTATGGCGACTCACAGAATCGTCTTCCTCCAATCCTCCCCTCAGCACTTTCAAAGCCTCCTTGCTGAAAGGATGAGACGCGGCAATGGTGCGCGGATCGACATCGTTGAATTGAGAAGACCTCACTTTTCTTATGTTTCCGTTAGCTTTAGGTTCAGTTGCTGACCGTTGAGCTTCCATTGTGCCGGTATAAGCCATGTCACCCACTGATCTATCATCCGGGGTCGTCGAGAAGGAGGTAGTCGGCACTGAGTCCCCACCATTTGAATCGGATTGACGCTCTGCAATAGAAAGGACAGCCATTGTGTCTACCCGGTTTGTCTGATTGGGGATTTCCGACACCTCAGGGGATAAAACAAGAGGAGGCCGCCTGTAAAGCCAGACCGCCCAACCTCCAAGTATTACGCCAAGGATTATTAACAATATGTTAAGTTTCCTCCTTCTTAATGACATTAAGCTCAGTTAGTTATTCCAATCGGTTATCTCTCCTCCAACCTCGATCTTCACCTGATCGGGATTCTTGTCGACTACAAGGCTCACGATATGATGAATGCCGGGCTTGAAAAGAAATTTACTTTCATAAAGGAAAGAGACCCCGTTCATCACTATTTCAATCAGAGGCACACGGTTTTCAAGTCGCTGCGGCACTATTATTGCCGAATAGCTGGTTGAGCCCTCTTTCCGGGCGGTCACCGTTTTGCGTATGCCACGGAGTGCTTTTGTAGCGACTCCGGCTGAGAGGTCGATGCTCGCTTCCGTCACAGTGTTGTGGATATACACCGTGGCCTTCTCAGGTATCTCTCCTTCGAAATCCTCACCCTTGACAAGGCGGATTGTAAGCTTGCTCATTATATGGCGGAACTGCAGTTCTACCGGATTTGCCGAAGCCTCCACACTCTTGGCGGATGCAAAGAGAAAATCTGAAGCCTCATACGCGTTCATTCCCGAGGATGCCGCCACACTCTGGTCTTGCTCAACCTCAAAAGGAAGATCGGTAATGGAAATCACCTCATCCAGTCTTGGATAGTAAGCACAAACGTTATATTTGCCTGCGTCCCAGTAAAGATTACGCGAGGCTTTCCATGAAGAGCCGGTGAAAGTCAACCCCTCATTATTTGCGGTATTGCCGCCTATCTCCAGCAGTTTGTCAGCTTCTGCCACAAAAAGCCCCACTACGTCGCCGTTTTCGAAAGATGTAGAGGTTACGCGTGTCTGTGACGGATGACTGAACCGGAACTCCATTGCAGTCTTGCCTCCGGTAAGATCCTTGTTCGTTTCTGCCGACTCATCGGAGCATGAGCATACTCCTACGGTCAACAGTACAACGCTTATGATTGATTTAATATTGTGTTTCATTTTGCGTGGCTGATTTGTTACTTAGATGATTTACGCAAACGCTTTCCGTCTAACGGACTCCCTTTGTGGATCACAGGCGGCAGAGCATTCTGACGTATAGAAGTGCCTGAGAGACTTGAATCGAGACTTCTGGAAGTTGCTCCGGCATTGCGCTTGTCGTGAGCTACGAAATCCTCGAAATCGAATTCTTCTCCCGCATATCTCTTTATGCGTTTCACGATACTCTCGCGGCTTATTGTGCTGTAGTAAGGGATGTCGTTGTTCATACAGCTGTTCTGCTCTGAACGGAAAACTCCACGGGTGTGCATGTATCCACCTTCGAAGATATCTACGATGTCGCTGTAACGGGTATCGAATATCAGATGGCTCCAGCCCACCTCGTGCATTTTGCCGGTGAGTTCAAGGTTGTCATACCAACCAAGAGCTTTGGCTATATTGAACTCCATCACATGGCCGCAGCAACTGCAACCGCAGGCATCAATAAAGGCATTATGATAGATATACTCGTCAGCAAGCTTACCGAAGCCATGGCCGCCTGCCTCATGTTGAATCACACCACGTGAATCAAATGGATAACCATAATCACTCTTCGGGCAGAAAGCTATGGCAAATCCCGAAGCCCACATCTGACAGATACCCCCATAATCGGTGCTGTTCGGAACCATGATCACCAATGTCTGATCGAGATTACCGGCATTAACTGTGGGAGCTTTCAACACATAATCTATCACCTCATCGTAATCGCACTTCAGACCAACTCCACCGGTAAAAGTGGTGCTGAATCTGTTATAGCGTATAGTATTCACAGAACCTACACCGCTTTCTGTCGATAATGGGAATGCCGTATAGACGTTAAAATAGTCGCGATATGTAGTGTAAGGCTCAATTCCGAAGAAGTATTCAATCTGCTGCTTCATGTCAGCCAGATAACCTCCTTCAGATATATCTTTGGCATCATAGCCATCTCCCATTATCACGATGTTGATTCCACCATTGTTACCCTTTGTGGCTTTCTGGAGTGTAAGATACTCGTCCTCACCATATTCATAACCATATTGCGTAACATGGCACTTATGAGTGTAGTCCTTCCCTTTGAGGCCGAATACCACATCTCCCTCACGTGATTCAGTAGTGCTACCCTGCTTGATAGTAAGCGTAATCTCGCTCTTTTTATTACCCGAAGACTGCGACAGCTCGCACCAATCCGGTTTTGAGATAAGCTCCCATTCGCCTTCAGCATCGATTACAAGAGTCTGCTTATGCTCAGTGCTGAGAGCACAGGCCACTGCCGGACGGCAAACCAATTCATGATGAGCCGCGATACGCTTGAACTCACACCAGCCTACTGCTGTCTGATACTGTGCAATAGCCGATTCTGGCACCTCTACCGTAAAATTATCTTTAGCCACACCCTCAAATGCACCTTCCTGCACATAGGGCGGTATTTCACTTCTGCTTACAATAGATCCGATGCCAAAGCAACCTTGAAATGCGCCTCCATCTCCTCCATAACTGGCCTCATATCTGATATTTTCAAGGCTTTCAGGGAAAATAAGACCTTCAAGGCTACGACAATGAGCAAAAGCCCCGGCTCCAACAGTTAGCAGTCCTTCTCCGAATTCCAAAGTACCCATCAGGCGCCAATTATAAGCAAATGCCCTATCACCTATTGTCACCAAACTCTTTGGAAGGACAAGCTCTCCGGAGAAATCACAACCATAAAACACATATTGATTTATTACCGTCAGGTTCTTTGGAAGAGATAACTCCCCTTTAAAATGAGAAGAACTGAAGGCACCATAACCCATAGAGATGATACCATCGTGAAGGAGTAACGTACCATCAAAACCGCAGTCGGCAAATGCCTCATCAGGTATAGCTGTCACACCTTGGGGAATCTCAAGAGACCCAGTAAGATTCAAGCACCCAAAGAATGCTCTACCACCTAATCGTTTAAGTTTTGAAGGTAATCTTAAATTCCCATAGAGACCCTTGCAAGAGCCGAAAGCTCCTCCTCTGATAAGCTCTACATTGTCAGGAATGATTAATTCACCTGTAAACCCACATTCAGAAAATACACCATTAGCATAATCATTTCCTTCTTCCAGATCCAGATCTATTTCACCTGTATCCCTCCGGCCGTTGCCTATATATTTCAATGTAGAAGGAAGCGAGAGAGATCCTGTAAGAGACCTACAGGCTGTGAACGCACCAAACTGGATATCCACTACACCTTCCGGGATAACAAGAGATCCCGTAAGGCTTACGCAACTATGGAATGCCCGGGCTCCTATAGAAACAAGATGGTCAGGGAGAACCAAGTTGGTCAGTGTTTTTTTATCGGAAAGGGCACCACCCGGAATTTCACCTTTTATATTTGAATTATAGGCATATCCATTAACTCCATCCAAATAATCAAAAGGACCCTCTACAATTTCTACTTCCTTTAGATTTAATGCTCCCAAATTTTCCATGTAAAATTTCATGACAGCAAAATCAGTGGAATTTATCTGGCCTGTGATCTTAAGATTGCGAAGCTCCTTTAAATCTTTTCCGGCGGCAGCGATACATTCACGAAGCGTGCCTGCTTTCGGCACGTTCACTATTACGTATTCCTTCGCGGTTCCGTCGTGGCTCACAAGATCGCTCTCCCAGGGGGTTATGCTCTCGCTGATGAGTGTCAGCGTATAGTCACCGGTCATCTCCTTCTTGTCTACCCTGATACCGAAATTATTCATCTTTCCGGCAACATATGTAAACTCCTCATTTTTGGTGAACTTATAGGGAATACCTCCTATGGTGAGATTAAACAGAGTGGTTCCGGCCGAGATGGTCTGAGGCACAACGATGGCTCTCCACTCATCGCCACGCTGTGTAGGCATGATGGAGGTGGCTCTGTCATCTCCCACAGGAGTTACATTGCCGTTTGAGAGATCAATCACGGCCTCCCTTACGGTATTTGAAACCAACACTTTCTTATCAAGATCTGTCCATTCGCCATCGCTGAATCCCGAACCCTCGACAAGAGTGACTCTCGCATTAGCCATACGGTGAGAGAGAGGCAGACGGATCACGTTTGTCGTGGGCTCCACACCATCAACTTTACCCCAAAGGAAGTCGGAGGCCTCATAGTCGCCCATCGTACCATCATCGTAAGTGCGTGCCTGATTTGGTTGCACTGTAAACTTGTACTGATTCACATCATCAGGACTACCGAACGGATAATAACCATATACATCGATGCGGGTATGCTTGTCTTTCCAGTAAAGGTCATATGCTGAACTCCAGCTGTAGGACTGGGCATTGAAAGTGTGACGCACGTTGTTTCCACGGTTACCCTGCAGTTTGAGTGTACCCGGTTGTGTTCCCTCATAGTCTACGATATACACACCCATTACATCACCGTTGGCAAAACCGTCGTCATTCACCCTTGTCACCGGCTCCTGAGTGATCTGTCCCGTGATATTTATAAGGCCGAGTCCCGCAACGTCGCTTTCGGGAGTATCAAACCTATCTGTACAACCAACCCCTAAAAGTGACATTGCCAAACCGGCGGTTAATAAATGTTTGTTCTTAAAGATCATATTCTTTTCGCTTGTAAGTTAGTGATTTATTCGGCCGTACCTCCATTGTCGATACCGTCGTCAGTCCATGGATTAATATTGACGTTCACTCCATTGGAGGTCTTGCTCAGTGTAACGGTGAATTTATGGCTCTTTGCACTCTCAAAAGTGAATCCCTTCTTCAGATTGAAGTCTCGGCCATCAACATTTACAGTTATGAGATTGCCTGCTTCTACTGTCTGCGGCACTATAAGTGCCTTGTAAGTGTTGTCGGCATATAGGGGTGTCACAGAGGTTGCCTCCCCTGCAGCTATAACTGAGCCTGTAGCTATGTTTACAGTAGAATTACATTTTACCCCGTTCACACTGACCGAAACATCGGATGCGGACAGACTCTCCTGCGTGAAACCGTTTCCAGCCTCAAGACTGATCACGATACGACTCATGACATGATTAACAGGGATGACTGTAGCAGTGGAAGAAGGTGCGACATTGACCGTCTTACCTACCATGAGATCTGAAGATTTATAGGCGGCTTCAGTTGACTGGTCAGCCTTCACAGCAAAAGGATATTCTCCCACCGATGCCACATCCGCACGGTATGGATAGTAAAGGTAGAAGTCGGCATGAGTCTCATTGTCAACCCAGAAGATCGGAGTGTCAGGAGTCCATTCGCCGTTATATCTGAAGCGCATGTTTGATACGTGGTTTCCGGTGTTGGCAAGACTACCCGGAGTTGACCCTGAATAATTCACAACATAAAGGCCGATTTCATCTCCAGTCTCAAACCCATAGTCTGTGGCACGCGTATCCTTTACGGAAGGGCTGATCTTTATCTGTAATTTCTCCGGAGCAGGTGGAGTTGGAGGAGGTGTAGGATCATCCGTTTTACTCGAGCAGGAAGTAATGCTCATTGTAGCCAACAGCATCACGCCTAAAGCGGCAATAGGTTTCATAGATACAGTATAATGATGGTTTTTATTCGGTTAATTCAAAAAGTGGATGCCATATGCAAGGCAATTCCTTTGTAATTGTTGCAAAAATAGACAAAAACCATGTCCTGCCAAAATAATTGATGGTTCAAATTGGTTCAAAATATATTAATTCTGAGATGTCCGACATGAACAATAATCCCCCTTCAGCCTTATAATAATTAAGATTTCACATTTTAAAATTAGAATTCCACATCACGAAAATTCTGATTAAACGAAAACATTATGGGAGCCGCAGGATTCTCTTATCGCAAATATATAGCCGTCATTGCCTTGCAGATTGTAATGATAATGACGGTGTTAGACGTCACTGTAGTTAACGTGGCATTGCCTGTGCTGGCTGATGAATTCCACATTGCCAACTCATCGGCTGTATGGATCGTCACGATTTATCAGCTCGTCATAACGATGCTTCTTCTGCCCGTGAGTTCATTCGGCGACCTCCACAGCTACAAGCGATGCTTCCTCGTGGGCGTGGCCGTCTTCACTCTCGCATCAGCCTTTTGCGCGGCATCTCAGAATTTTGCCATGCTCGTAATCGCCAGAGCCATACAGGGCGTTGGCGCGGCGTGCGTAATGGGAGTAAACATCGCGCTCGTACGACTGATATATCCTCGTGAAATCTTAGGTCGAGGAATGGCTCTGAACGCAATGTGCATAGCGATTGCCACGGCTGCCGGACCGACGATAGCCGGAGCCATACTTTCAATAGTCTCCTGGCATTGGCTCTTCCTTATCAACATGCCACTCGGAGTGCTCGCTTTCTTCATCGGTTGGCGACTTCTCCCTAAAAATCCCGTAAACCCCGACAAGCCTCATTTCGACTGGATCAGTGCCTTTCAGAATATGATCGTGTTCGGTCTGATTTTCTATGCACTTGCCAACTTCTCACGCAAGGGCGATCTTCTCACGAGCGGCATCATGTTGGCCGTCGGCATAGGCGTCGGAATTTTTTACATCCACCGGCAGTTTTATCACAAGCAACCTCTGTTGCCAGTCGACCTTTTCCAGAATTCGATGTACACGATGAGCATCGCAACCTCTGTCTGCTCCTTCATAGCACAGAACGTGACCATGATCGCTCTCCCCTTCCTCTATCTGAATAACTACCACTTCTCTGAAATCACGACCGGATTGCTTATGACCCCCTGGCCATTGGCAACAATGATTGTCTCGCCGATAGCCGCACGCTATGTGGAGCGCCATAACCCCGGAGCCACGGCCGCGCTCGGCATGTTAGTATTTGTCACTGGAGTGGCTTTGCTCCTCTTCTGCGGAGAAGGGGCTTCGGAATGGAACATCGCATGGCGCATGGCAGTATGCGGCGTAGGATTCGGCATGTTCCAGACGCCCAACAATATAGTGATGGTAATGGCCACGCCTGTACACAGGAGCGGTGGCGCGGGAGGGATGCAGAGCACGGCCCGTCTTGTAGGCCAGACCTTGGGAGCCACGATAGTCAGCACCGTCTTCGCGCTGATAGCTATAGAATTGAATGCCGTAAGAGTCTGTCTCTATCTCAGCATCACCTTCGCTCTTCTCGCAGGCATCTTCAGCTACACCCGCACCATCGGCCACAAAAAAGACCTCCATATGTAGCCCTCTCCACACACTGTTTTTTTCCACTATTTTCCTCCACAGTGCCGGAGTCTGACTTGTGTGAATATGTTGTCGCAAAGTTAAGAATGACAACATGGGGTATACGGAATTTTCATGTAATTTGATGGCGATGAAGCCGAAAGGTACAAAAATGTAGCCAATCGAAACATTTTATATTCGAACCAGCTTCAAAGCCAATTTGTTACATTTTATAAAGTTAAATTTTAATACCACCGATGAAAGTAATAGGAATAAACGGAAGTCCAAGAAAAGACTGGAACACCGACACCCTCACGCTTAATCAGTAAACTACCGTTTGAAAAATTTAAAGCTTATAACCTTTACGCGCATGACCTTGAGGTTCATCTACGGCTGCTCCTCAAGGTCACGCGCGTGTATGCGGTTATGAGTTACCACTGAATGTTCAAAGAATATTCGTTTACTACCACGTTGATCAAGACACTGAGCCGTATCACAGTAAATATTGTAATTAAGATGGCCTTACTCAATAAATGAAATTGAACTTTTGGTCAGAGTGTGGTTTCCAATCATTACATTTAAAATCTGTGCAGTTCAGGATGCCTCAATATTGAATATCCCTATGCTAACATCTTTGACAACTTGGATTCGCTGAGAAATTCTTCCACTATTGCAGGATCCCCACACATTGAGAGAGCTGAACCAGGCTTGCGAAAGTTAGCATAAGTCTTACTCATTATAAAGCTTCGGAAAGCCTCATAAGTGGGAATACCAAGCGTTCTGGCAATCCGGCATACTATTGTCCCGGTTTGCGAAGCGGTCAATATGCGGTGAAGCAATTTTTCTTTTTCACTCATCGGTTCATATTTTAATGGATTCAACGAAAGTCAGATGCTTATCGAGCAACTGCTGATTAAGAATGCATATCTGATTATTGGGCTTGTAATACTTCAAACGTCGTAGTGCTTCGTCGGATGAAATAAAGCCATTCATATAAAGTCTAATTGTATTGATGACACGGTCATTGGCAACGCCACCCTCCACATAGTCATATCCTCTCCAAACCTCTTTACCTAATCTGTTGGAAGTGACAAATTCGAGCCATTCCTTATTGTATTCAGTGAAGATTTTAGCATTACAACATTTAAGAGTATCTTGTTGACGAAGATGGTATACTGAGACAATGGGAGATGCATCTCTTAAATCAGCCACCTGTTCAGCCCATCCTTTCGCTTGGATGTACAAGTCTGTCATGTAAAAGCCCGGTCCGAAGTCAAGGTTCGGTCTGCCTTTGTTTACTAATGGAGTTTTAATTTCTTCAGTTCCCCCATGATATACAGTCAATATTTCGTACATACCTATATGTGTTTAGACTCCCGAGAGGCAAGAAGTGATCTAAGATCCTCTACGACGTTTTCCCAACTTTTCATGTGAAGCGGTTCATAATGTTTGAGAATATAGCCTTCGGTCATATCAGCAGTTTCCAAACGATTGAACATTTCCTTATAATCCCTTCCCTCAATTTCAGCAAGAGCCTCAACGCATTGTGCAAGAAATCCCATTTTGATTTCTTCCTTGCTAAGTTCAATCCATTTTTCTCCAGTATGTGAATCTATTTCCTCTTTCATTTCGTTACTGCTTAAATCCCGTTCGCTGTTTTATTCATCTTTTGTAGTAATTGAGACTTCAGTTACTCGACACCATCGAACGTTATGAGATTATCAATACATGTTATCTTTGTATTAAAAACTAATTATTAAATCTCATCTACAAAATTAGTCATTAATATAATGACATACAAAAATAACATAATAAATTATTTAAGATATATAATATGAAGTTATCATGATGAATACCCAATCTCCCAAGTGATTATTTCGACGCAGTTATGAGTAAATAACTCAATCCATCAAGAAAATCCCTTCACTGATTTGATTCAATGAAGGGATTTGTCAATTTATGGGATCGGAGCAAAATTGCTTTCTCCCGCATTTACCGCAGTAGGCGCCACGCCACACGCTATCGAATTGCTCAATGGCTGCTTCGACTAATGCGGAGTCATCGGATAGAATGCCGGCTTCAAAGTTACGACGGTTACTGCTTTTCATTCCAATTCCGGCTCCGGTTAGATTGGCAGAACCAATATAGGCTGTATTAAAGTCGAAAATCAGTATTTTGAAATGTACTCTTGGGCAGAGCATTCGTTCCAATCCGGTTTTCAAGATTGGATAACGATCGAAATCCTCCCGAAAAGCCGGTCCCGGTTCTTTCGCATGAATCAACCGGATTTCAACTCCTCGCTTCAAAAGTTTAGCAAGAACACCGAGAAACGGCTCAGTTGAGTTGCCCGACTTCACATGAAGATCCTTGATATCGGCAGTGCCGATCCAGAGCGACTTCTTAACAGCAGCCACCCTTGCCAACACCTTATCATAATGATCCTGATTTTCAATATATTCAATGTTCATATTAGTTATCCTCAAAAGGTTGTATACACATAAAGATGTGTTTTCAGAACCCTTTATTATAAGATTCTTTTAGCAAACCCATCATCTTACATCCATGATTAACAGCCAGATCCACGGTCCAATGACCTCCATTTTCAATTGCCACTTCGTACATTAGCAAGAGTTTTAAACTTTGGATGCGACGGGAATCAATATGTTCCTTTATTCTTGCCAATTTAAGGTTCTCATTGTCATTACTTTGTCTGGAATTAAAATCTGCTGAAATCAAGGCCAGATTACCAAAAGTATTCAGAGGATCGATTACATCTTCAAATACTTCAGGCCATTTTTCATTATGCTCTTCATTCTGAGGATGTAAATGCTCAATCGACCGATTGGTACCAGGTATGAATCTTTCTATAAGCTCCTTATAACGTGTGTTTATAGAATCATCTTTATCTATAACTACCTTCTTCCACAATATGTAGTCGAGTCGCTGAAATAGATAAATTGAAGTGGACTGACCATAACGCAATATCTCAACATCGGATAACCTGTGCGATGGGATAGAATCGTCAATTTTTCTAAGTCTGGAATATAACTGTTCCGGAGTAGGTGCAGAGCCAAATTCTTTCACGTGCTTAATTATCCACTTTATAAACGGAGTAAGCCACAGATGATGCACTTCGGGATTACCCGCTGCATATAACATTGCCTGGTATTGCTTATTCTGCTTAATTATATTTGAATGAAGACCCTCTTCCGACAATGTAAGTTCATACTGGTTATATTGTCCATCCTTGTAAATGCGTATTACAAATCGGTCAAGAATTAATCTACAGATAATTAGATTATGATAAAAATCCTTTATTCTTTCACTTGGAAGAGACCTAAAACGCTCTTCCAATTTAGACTTATCATATGCTTTTTGTTGATCTAAAGTGACATCAAGGGCGAGAAGAAGCAATTCCTCAAAATTTATAATTGAACTGCTTTGCTGATTTCTGATCTTCTGAGCCGGTGGTGCGGAAGATGGGGCAATCTGCTCAACAGAAAGTAGGTTGATTGCATCATCGTCAGAGGATTTTTTTTCAGAAAACTCTTTTAATGATGTTTTATTATTGACTAAATCAACTATACAGTTATCTACTATATTCAGTGGCATCTCCTCGTCTCTTGAAAAGAAAACCGGTTTAGTGATGTCAGCTGAAATATTCCATATGCTATTGAGCACCGCTTTATCATGCCTATCGGAAATGCGGGTAAGCAAATCCACTTTTAATTTTTCATGTTGTTCAAGGCTTCTCCCGGAAGAATTCATAGCCTCAAAATATTGATTTAGCTTTTTGGGGTTATTTCTATAATTATTTGGCAAAAAAGATACGAAAAAGGTAATTTGTTCATATACCTTATGTGCAAATTCAATTTTGGAGATTTCGTATTCGCTCAGATCGTTATCTAAAAAATCCTTAATCACTCTAAGGCCTTTTTGCATATAGGGATTAACTTCTATATCTTTTACTTCCTCTCTATTAATTAGAGAGTCAAGATATGCCTTATCATTTGGTCGTGCAGAAAATGACAGCCTTTCAGAAGTTACAAATGAATTCCATTCAGGATCATACTCCCTTAGCACTATGCCAAGAAGCATGATCGAAATGAAGCGTTGCTGGCCATCTATCAAATCAATAACCTTATTTTGATTTGCGGTAATCATACCAATATAATATGGCTTATTGTGCGTTTTCACAATGTGAGAAGCAAGGTCAGAAAGCAAGCCTCTAAGCTGAGGGGTTGACCATTCAAAAAGTCTTTGGTATAACGGCACATTAAACCTCAAAGATGTGATGGTCTTGGGAGTATGGGAGATTATGTTATTCAATTCCATAATTATCTTTGACTAAAGTAACTATACAGTGGTCGGTAAATCTTTGTTTTCTGATGAGTTCGGTAAACATTTCTCTTGTGGCACGTGCATATCTTTGGCGAATGCCATTCTCCCCAAACTCAATACCATCATTTAATATTCCTTCAATCATATCTGCTAAAAAGAATGTTGGAGAGGTAGCTTGGTTCAACAACATCGTAATTCTACTATTACTCACATATTCCTCAATTTTATATTCTACAGCTCGTGAAGATGAATGTCTGTGACGAGAAACTGAGGTTGTAATACCGAATAACGCTTCCGCAAGATACTGTTCTCCAAATTTCAGATAATAACCAAATAGAAGCGCAGCTATCCTTTCACCGTATCTCCAATGACTTTCTACAGAAAGATACTTTCTCAAAAGATAGTGTTCCGGTAAAACCATAAAGCGCTTGTATTCATACGTCAGTTTCTCGGCAAACGTGAAAAAGTGCTGACCCCCCCGAATTTTTTCAAAGTATTCTAACTTTTCCCCATAAGCTGGAATATCGTCTATGGTAGAAGAAGCCACGTATTCATCTCTGACTACGTATTTTCTTTCAATCAGGGGGAGAAACGAGAGCCATTTTCTCAGGTGCAATATATGGCGTCCTAAAGTCTGATTTAATAAAGCATCACTATATTCATCCTTTAAGGTACTTAGCCCATCCCACCGATGAGCTAAATGAAGTTGTTGTAATTCAGATTCTACATACCGGAGATGATGGGCCTTCAAAAGACTATAGTCTGAGAGAGGAATTCCCTTAGAGTTAGCATTAGAGAAAAAAGTGTATGCAAGATCAAATTGAGTGGAATCTATTATCAGAACTGAAAATCTGAGATCGTGTAGAATACGTTCTATCAATTTGTACTTCTGGTTAGTTTTTGAATAATTTGTTACAAAACGTTGACATAGATATTTGTTGTAAGCAATAAAATTACGCGCTTCAGAAGATTCAAAACGTGCATCCATTAGTGTCATGCACCCTTCATAGTGAAGCTGCTCTAATAAAAGAGCCAGCGTGACAAGTCTTTGCTGACCATCCACGATGTCCAGTTGTTTATCGTGCTTATGAAGAATAATTGCACCAAGATGAGTAGGAGAACCATTCAACTGACGTATTTCTTTAAATAAATCATCAACGTTCTTCTTTTCCCAACAATAAATTCTCTGATAGGATGGAATAGTAAGACATGCATCAAAAAGAGTTGACAGAGACACATCACCGAGAAGCCTCACCTCAGTTCTTTCAGGATCTGTCTCACTAAGATTATCGATGTAATCCAATAATTCAGTTGTGGGTTTAGGCCGTGAAATGTGCTTTGGCTTTAGCCCTTCATATTCAGCAAATTTATCTATAACAGGCGCAACTATTTCTTTGATACGTAGGAATTCCTTCTTAATCTCTTCATCATTTCTACAAGGAATATCAAAACTCCAGACACAATCGATCCTCCAACCTTGCCTATCAACTTTATTAAAA
>CAZUNU010000017.1:0-27202 GCA_964622105.1 uncultured Sangeribacter sp.
AAAAGTTATTAACTTTGCAGTCAAAATGTTTTGAAACGATTTTCATTATGATAAAGCACTTACAAAATTTGCTGGTGGCACTCTTGTGTCTGTTGCCTGCTCTCTCTATGACTTCCTGCAGCGATGAGGACGATCCTAAGTTGAATCCGTTTCCGGATCAGGAAGATGAATTTTCAGGACCTTTTTATCAGTTCGTACTTAGCCAGGAAACCGAAGGACTTAATTTTGAAAATATCCGGCTCCTTATTCAATCTGAAGATGGCAAGGAGTTTGAACGCAGCGCCACTCATAAACGCGATGGTGCTGTCTCAAGATTCGATCTCTCTTCAGGATTGAAGAGCGGAATTTACCGACTGCTTGCCATCACCAATATCGAATCGGCAGATTCCGATGAGGTTTGGGAGTTCGGATTGGGTAGCCGAATCAAGGTCAATGCAGCAGGTATCACCGTCATAGACCATTTCGACCCCGTGATTGGACTGGCAGGCCAGGGCACAAAGGATGATCCGTATGTAATATCGAGTCCAACCCATCTTTTCAATCTCATGATGATGGTAAATGACTACGATACGAATCCTCTTATCAAAAAGGACACATATTTCAGTCAGGTACGCAATCTTGATATGAAGACCGTATCGAGAAATTGCGACCTGGAATACGGCTGGATTTCCATTGGCGCCGATTCCAACACTCCTTTCCGAGGAGTATATCTGGGTAATGATCACACAATATCAAATCTTATGATCAAGCGACCCAATTCAGCTGGTATTGGTCTTTTCGGCTACGTGAATGATGCAGCTTTCGATGGACTGAACATGCAGAATTGCACTATTACCGGCCAGTTTGCAGTGGGTACGGTGGCCGGGGCATTGGTCACTTCCGGCGGAGACAATCGTGGAACAGCCACATTTACCAATTGCCATGTGAATGATTGCTCAATTGAGTGCCCAGCCACAGCTGCTTCTGTAGGAGGAGTGCTCGGCGCTACTGATATGCATGCCCGGAGTCTTCTGGCCGACTGTTCAGTTGAGAATACTTCCCTTGCCGGTGGTATGAATGTCGGTGGCCTTACAGGTGGTGCCGGGTTGTACTCTTCAGTGATGATCACGAACGGTGAAAGCCGTAATTCACCAGTCACAGCGCTTTACTCAGGAGCCGGGGGTTTAATAGGAACAGCCGACACATTGCAGGTAGTGGCCTCACATAACTATTCCAATATACAGGGCGGCCAATCTGCAGGAAGCGAATATCCCGGCATCGGCGCAGGCGGTATAGCCGGCGGTGCAGGATTCTCATGGTTTACGGCTTGTCAGAATTCCGGAAAAATAACGGGTCATGAAGGCGTAGGTGGTATCGTTGGCAGTACTCGCGTGAAGGGTTCGGAAACAGAATCATTCCTTTATAATCAGGCTCTACTGCGCCATTGTTCCAATAGTGCCAAAGTTACGGGTTACCGCATGGTTGGTGGCCTTATCGGTGAGGCGCAAGCCGGAGCGGATTGCTCCTACAATAATGGGACGGTGACAGCCACGGATGATTATGTAGGTGGCATCTGTGGAAACTCATCGATAAGCGTGATTCAACATTCAGTAAATGCTGCCTCTGTAACAGGCAAGGCATATGTTGGTGGCATCATTGGCAAAACCACTTGGGGATCGATAATCAACAATCAGAATCTTAGGACAGTGCATGCTACGGGCGGTCATGCGGGTGGAATTCTTGCATTGGGTGGCAACAATACCATGATTCACTATTGCTCCAACTTTGGAGTAGTGACAGGGGATCAAAGGAGTCCCGTAGGTGGCATAGTGGGTGAAGTAGGTGACCCTCGGGAGTGGACTGCCATCAACGTTGTGGAGTGTGTGATCGGTTCGATGGAGATTGCCATGGGTATGGCCGGTCCGGTACTTGCCGTTGTAGAAGAGGCTGTGGAAATAGCCGAAGCAGTGGAGATTGTGATCGAGCTTGTGGAGAAAGGTCTGGAAATATCCTTGCTCTCGAGCGATTATGTCCTCTTCTCGTATGGGCTTAAAGAGATGATTTCACCTGAATTGGAGCAGCAATTGTCTGATGAGATGAATCAGGATGCCTTGGATGTATTCTTCCAAACTGAAGCTTCACTCAGTAACTTCCGGTCTACAATTAGCACAGCCAGTCCTAAATTACCCTTGGAAGGATGGGCCAAGTATGTCAACTGGGTCGACTTGTTTGCTCGTGGATGTAACGAAGAGGTTAACGAAATGCTCCATGACGCCATCAACGAAGCACGTGAGGAGAGAGCGGAAGCTCTCGAGAAGGTGTCGGAGGCTCATGAGATTGCCCATACGGTGGTAGCAGGAGTTGCGATTGCCGCGAGCACCGTAGCTTTGATCGGTGGAACCATCGCAACAGGTGGTACTGCCACAGCGATACTTGTAGTAGGTACTGCCGCGTCTATCGTAGGAGGCGTTAATGCTCTCGTGAAGACATGTTCAGAGTTTGAAAACAATGCAGTGATTATCACGCAATGTGTAAATGCCGGGAGTGTTTCGGCTCCTTTTGGTTCTGACGTTTCATCCATTGCCGGAAAGATTTGTGACGGAGTGGTTGTAGAAGACTGCCTTACTACTGTAGATACCTCTGAAAACTTCCTTGGTGTTTTTGTTGGAAGGGATGCCAATCATAATGAAATCAAACATTGTGTTTCGGTCGTGAACCGCCAAATTACTTCAGACCCAATGTCCGGTGCTTTCAACAGTTGCCTTGTGAGTGTTGATAAAGATGATGATTTCTGGTATAACCAGATGGGCATCAACTATGTTTCTCCCTCTCGTCTTTCAGAAGTTGACTCTTACAAAAATCTTGGCTTCAATATTGGTGATTATGGGACATGGTGCCTTTATTCAGGATTTCCTTTTGCCCTTCCGGCCAAGTCTTGTTATCTCAACTAATAATGGTTGCCTTAAATGAAAACTAAAACCTCAATTTTTATGGTTAAGCATAAGTTATTCTTCCTGATGGCTTTGATGATTCTCCTTGCCGGATGTCATGAAGATCATGAGTCTTTTTTCAAAGGCGATGAAGGAAATATCGAGAATGTCAATGGCACCCGTTTCTCCGTGTTTCATCTCCTTTCCTCCGGCAATTACAATTGGAACAGCCAGAGGGACGTGACGTTTGAACTTGTAGATCCGGTCACCCGTCAGAACTTCACCTTCTCCGGCAGCCTCCTTAATTCGGAAGAGGGAAAGCGTGATCTCATCACGTGCAGGCTCAAGATAGGGGAGACGGAAATCCCGAATGGCACATATTATCTCCGTATCGAGGGTGACGACATTCCTGAAATAGGATTGAGAGTTGTGAGGTTCTCTGATAACATAGGAGTGGAAGAGGAGATGCAATCAATGGATTACTCCGATCTTGAGGGAAGCGGAACAGAAGCCGATCCTTATCTTATCAGTTCTCAGGGTGATTTTCTCATCATGCTCTCTTATCTTCAAGATGATCCGAATCATGCCTACGGTAGATATTTCAAACAGACACGCCCCTTGGAGCTGCCGCATCGTAGCCAGGTGATTGACGGTGCCGTATGGGCATCGGTATCTTTCTCCGGCCACTATGACGGCGGGGGATTTCGCCTTAACAACCTGGCATATCAGGGTGCTTCAGATTCTGATAAAGACAGCGACATAGGTCTGTTCAGGGATATTTATTGTGCTACTATTTCCAACCTTACGCTCACCAATGCGCTCATCACCCATGCGGCTTCAAATGTAGGACTCATTGCCGCCACCGCTTCGGGTAGTTGCCGTATTGAGAATGTATCAATTGAGGGTTCGATTATAGCAGGAGGTCAAAACATCGGGGGTCTTGTCGGTTTGGTTGATGGAGATCTTCATTTGGACAATATTTCCATAGGCACTCTTTCAATAAGCGAAAGTGAAACAGCTGCTTCAAATGTGGGATGTCTGATCGGTGCATTCAAAGGAGGTTCGTTATCAATAACCGGTGTCACTACTCCTACTCATATTTTCTCGTTGAGCGGACAGACAAATGTGGGTGGCCTCGTGGGGATAGTATCGGATCTACCGTCCGGAGCCACAGTGGATATAAAGAATATCACTCTTGAGCATAGTATCGATCAGGAGACATCGGATACCAAGATTGTCGTAGGAGATGTATATGTTGGTGGATTGATCGGCATGATGTCAAACGTCGGCACAACGCGTCTCTCCACTGTATCGCTGAAGTGTCCGGTCAAAGGGCGTCAGGATGTGGGAGCCGTGTTCGGACATGTAGCCGGTCAATCGGATATGCAAATAGATGGCTGTGTGCTGTCTTCTATGGTAAAGGGTGAGATGAGTGTGGGAGGATTCTTCGGCTATCTTTCATTCAGAGATTCAAACGGTTTGCTCACATTTAAAGGCAAACCTTCACGTTATATAGTGAAGTCGTCTGCGGCAGCAGGGGTGAGTGGTCAGGCGCATACCGGAGGTCTTGCCGGTTATCTTGACGGCAACCATGGAAAAATCAGATTTGACACCCCGCTTGAGCTTGCTGTGAATATCACCGGTAGCGAAGAAGTGGGTGGTGCAATAGGATTCATGAATCTTGTAGATGAGTTCAAGACAACCGGCCTCAATTTCTCTTCTTCCACCATGAGGGTAGAGGCAACCGGAGCAAATGCCGGAGGAGTGGTTGGCAAAGCAGTTTCAAGTAATTTATCAGGTGAACTCTCTTTATCACTCACCTCACAAATCCCCTCGGTGTCAGATTTGACCTCGGTATATAGTGGAGTGGTGACAGCCAAAGGTGCATCCGGAGGCGTGGCAGGCTTTTTCAACGGCACTCTCAAAGGTTTGGCAAGTGATGCTGTGGTATCCTCATTATCGGATCATGCGGGAGGCATCGTCGGAATATTCACTGGCACGATAGAACATTGTGCTTCGTTTGGTACAGTCAGCGGCAATAGCGACAACGGGGGTATAATCGGTTACACTGAGGGTAGCATCAAGATTAATAGCTGTCTTAATCTGGGAAACATAACTGTCGGACATACCATAGGAGGTATTCTCGGAAGGGCCCGTTTGCCTGAGTCCGGCTCTCTTGAAGTGCACTATTGCTATAATCGGGGAGGAATCAGCAATGCCAATTGCGCGGGAGGTGTGATTGGAGCGATTACAAAACCTGCTGAGACTATTAAGGGATTTCTGAATATAACCAATTGCGGCAACGACGGAAATATACGCGGGAAGGGTGATTCTTCTCATTCAATCGCCGGCATTCTGGGAGAATGTATTTTCAACGATCTGTATGTCACTGCTTGTGCCAATCATGGCGAGGTCAGCAGTAGTGGAGCTCAGTATTCAATAGGCGGAGTGTGTGGCCAACTGGGCTACTCTGATGAGTATAACTGGATAACGGTGAAGGAGTGCATGAATTCAGGCAAGATAAGTTGCGATAATTCCTCGACCAAGCTTGGAGGTGTAGTCGGCTATCTTCACTATTCCAATCTGGCCAATTCAGCCGAGATACACGATTGCTACAATACCGGAGCGATCCCTTCCGATCAGAAAGATGACACAGGTGGAATATTGGGTTACGTCACCACGCGTAACAATATCTTCCGCACATTCAACCGTGGTATGATCTCACATGGCAATGCCATCATAGGCACTCATAAGAGCGGCACTATATTCTATCACGACCACAATTATTATCTTGCGGGCACGGGTGCAAGCTGGCCATCTTCTACTTCAGTATCGCAAGACAGAATCAGTGATAAGACTGTATACTCAGATTTCGACTTTGATAAAGTCTGGGAAATCAAGGATGAGGGACCTGTCTTGAGGCATTGCCCGTTCCAATGATTCTGCAATCTTTACGAGACGCAATGTTGTGGTTTAATGCGGATGAGTGCACTCCGGGATTGGAAATAAATGGTTAGGAAATAAAAATGTGGCTCAGGAGGATTGTTTTCGTAAAAAATGATTATCTTTGCGATAGTTTTCCCGGAGCAGTCCGCTTTATGGAAAATCCGGCAACGCAACATCATGTTGAACTCCTTGCTTAAATAGCATGTCAGACCAAGTTAACCACATCATGTTTCCCGTATGCCGGAAGAAATCATATCAAAGTCAAAAAAAAGAGAATCCGATAAAATGGCATTATGGTTTGAATGCAAGGTGCGCTACGACAAAATGATGGAGAACGGCACTGTCAAGAAGGTGAATGAACCCTATCTTGTAGATGCTCTCACCTTCACTGAGGCCGAAGCACGCATCATAGAAGAGATCACTCCCTTCATCAGTGGGGAATTTTCAATTTCAGCGGTAAAAAAAACAAAGGTATCAGAGATATTTTTCGACGACAGCGCCGATAAATATTATATGGTGAAGGTAAATTTCATCACTCTGGATGAAAAAAGCGGAGTGGAGAAAAAATCTGCAAGTTTTATTTTGACACAGGCCAACGACCTCGAAGGTGCCCTCGAGCGCTTCAAGGAGGGAATGAAGGGCACTATGGCAGACTACGACATTGCAAGCATTACTGAGACGATGCTCATGGATGTCTATCCTCTGGATCTGTCGGATGGCAAACCGGCTCCGGCCGAATCATGAGGAAAAGAAAAAAGATGAGCATAGCAGAAAACCTTAAAAGAGTAAGAGCTGAGTTGCCGCCGGGTGTTGAACTTGTGGCAGTCTCCAAATTTCATCCCGTAGAGGCATTGAGGGATGCCTACGATGCCGGGCAACGGTGCTTTGGAGAGAGCCGGGTGCAGGAACTCACGGTTAAAGAGCAGGAGTTGCCATCAGATATACGTTGGCATTTCATTGGCCATCTGCAGACAAATAAAGTGAAACCACTCATCGGCAAGACCTCTCTGATAGAGAGTGTAGACAGCGAAAGACTTTTACGAATCATTGATACAGAGAGTGCTAAAGCTGAAGTGGTCACGAGGGTTTTGATGCAGGTGCATGTGGCCAGAGAAGAAACCAAATTCGGCTTCTATCCGGAAGAACTTCTTGACTTTTTTAAGAACCGCGGTTTCGAGTCGCTTACGAATACGCATATCTGCGGCATAATGGGAATGGCTTCAAATACGGATGATGAGCAACGTGTGAAAGCCGATTTCAAAGCTATCGCAGAAATTTACCGCAGCATACGTAATGATGAGTCGCTCGGATTGAGAGGTTTTGACACTCTTTCAATGGGCATGAGTGGCGATTGGCCGCTTGCTGTGGCCGAAGGAGCCAACGTGGTTAGGATCGGCACCGCCATTTTCGGCGAAAGAGAGTACTGATAAGGCATCATCAGCTTCCCTACCTCCGAATACACTCATTAATACCATTACTTCACAACTTGTTGGCGGTAGCAAAAAAACGGAAGGCCCTTGAAAGTCCGGCCGTAATCTACAGGAAGGAATCAACATTATTTCTATTCAATAACTTTCCATTACTATGAGTTCAAATTCAACCAATGTGACGAAAAGCAACGGCAACGTAGTTGCTATCATCGCCATGTTCTTCATGTTTGCGATGATTTCGTTTGTCACCAACCTCGCGGCTCCTATCGGCACAATATGGGGCCATCACTTCGCAGGCAACAGTTTCCTTGGCATGCTCGGCAACATGATGAACTTCCTTGCCTATCTCTTCATGGGTATTCCGGCCGGTAATCTCCTCGTAAAGATCGGCTATAAAAAGACAGCCCTTTGGGCAATGGGCATAGGCATCGTTGGCCTTTTCGTACAGTGGCTCTCAGGCCTCGGCGATTCCGGCATGGGTATGTTTATCGTCTATCTTCTTGGTGCATTTATCTGCGGTTTCTGCGTATGTATGCTCAATACAGTGGTCAACCCGATGCTCAACCTCCTCGGTGGTGGTGGCAACAAGGGTAACCAGCTCATTCAGACCGGCGGTGCGCTCAACTCACTTTCCGGCACACTGACTCCGTTCTTCGTGGGTGCGCTCATCGGCCAGCTCACTTCTTCAACTTCAATGGGCAGCGTTGCTCCTCTTCTTTGGATTGCCATGGGTGTCTTCGCATTTGCTTTCGTGATCATCTCATTCGTAGCAATCCCCGAGCCCAACCTGGTGAAGAAGGGTCAGAAGAAGATCAAATACGAGCATAGCCCCTGGAGCTTCCGTCATACCGTGCTCGGCGTTGTAGGTATCTTTATCTATGTGGGTATTGAGATCGGTATCCCCGGCACACTTAACTTCTATCTCTCTGACCAGACTGCCAATGGCGCAGGTGTGATTGGTGATGCTTCTACCATTGCCGGTGCTATTGTAGCCGTTTACTGGTTCCTTATGCTTGTTGGCCGTACACTCAGTTCTGCTATTTCCGGTAAGGTATCAAGTCGTGCACAGCTTATTGCAGTGTCAGGTATGGGTATCCTCCTCGTGCTTGCCGCTATTTTCACTTCGAAGGATTCTCTCGTTGGTGTTCCCGGATTCATCTACACCGGTGCTGCAGGTGAACTTGCAAGTGTGCCTATGAGTGCTCTTTTCCTTGTGCTCTGTGGTCTATGCACATCAGTGATGTGGGGTGGCATTTTCAACCTTGCAGTTGAGGGTCTGGGTAAGTACACGGCTCAAGCTTCCGGCATCTTCATGATGATGGTAGTCGGCGGTGGCGTGATTCCCTTGGTACAGCAGCTTTTTGCAGGTTCAATCGGCTATATGCCCAGCTACTGGCTGATCGTGGCTTGCCTTGGCTATCTCTTCCTTTACGCCATCTGGGGTTGCATTAACGTCAACAAAGATATCCCCGTTTCTCTTGAGGAAGAAATGAAGGAGGAACTCGTTTAAATCGAGTCGTTCCGGACTTATTCGGAAGAAAACAATATAACACATCCTCGCCAACTGACAAAGTTGGCGAGGATGTGTTATATTGTTTTCTATCATGAATGATCAGAGAAATTTCTGAAAAGCTGGGGGAACGGGAGCTTCTACGGAAACGGGAAGTTTAGACACCGGATGAGTGAATTCAATTTTACGGGCAAGGAGCGAAATGCTTCCGTCGGGATTACTTCGACGTGCCCCATACTTGAGGTCACCCTTGATGGGATGGCCTATAGCGGCGAGCTGACAGCGTATCTGATGCTTGCGTCCTGTGAGCAGGTTTACTTCCAGCAGGGTGTATCGGTCGCCTTTTGCAATGGTCTTATACTTGAGTGTCGCTTTCTTTGCCTCTTTATTTTCGGGCTTTGCTATAAAAGTCTTGTTAAGGCGACCGTCCGAAACGAGATAATTGGTGAGGGTGTTTTCCTCTTTCTCAGGGTGCCCCTCCACCAAAGCCCAGTAGGTCTTATGAATATCTCCGTTGCGGAGCATGTCGTTAAGACGTGTAAGAGCTTTCGATGTCTTGGCAAACAGCACTACGCCACCAACCGGCCTATCGATACGGTGCACAACCCCGCAGAATACGTTGCCGGGTTTATCATACTTCTCTTTCAGATATTGTTTGATAGTCTCGGAGAGGGGAGTGTCGCCGGTTTTATCGCCTTGCACGATTTCCCCAGGCTTTTTATCTACAATTATGATATGATTATCTTCATATAAGGGAGTCATTCCGGATTGTGAGTTTATTTGAGAGTAAATACTACTGCAAAATTCGGAAATTTTCAACGAACTAACAAATCCTTACCCATAATTCGCAATTCCAAACAACATACACCGTTGCCTTTATCCTCACAACCCTCAACTCTATACTATAAACTTTACACCATAATTCATACACCATACACTATTCACCTTACCCACAAACTCTTTAAAAGAAATGTTATAAAATTTAAAATTTTTAAGCAAAAATATAACTGAAAGAATAAAAATTTGTATTTTTGCACCATAAAATTGTAACCCTACTGCTCCTGAGAGGAGTGTGAGATTGCATTTTGTCGGACTAACCTTAAAATATTTGTTATTCTTATAGTGATAACCTATGAAAATGAAGCGTTATTTAGCCATTTTGGCTGTATCAGCTTTCATGATGCCTTCGTATGCCGAAGAAGCCATGACAGATGAAAAGATTCTGAATCTCCGTGTGGAAGCCCGTCTTGACTGGATGGGGGATTGGCTCGACGGAAATACGATTAAGGATAAAACCGGGTTTGCCGGAAAATACCTTAACCTTCGGCTAGATGGTAACATAACTTCAAACCTCAGTTATTCCTGGCGTCAACGCTTCAACAAGCCCCATAAGGATGCTACATATTTTGATGCTACAGACTGGATCTATCTCAACTACAAACTTGATCGTTGGTCGTTTGCCGGCGGTAAGCAAGTCGTAGCCATAGGAGGATGGGAGTATGACCGTGCGCCGATCGATCTCTACGGATGCTCCGTTTTCTGGAATAATATTCCTTGCTATGAAATCGGTGGTTCGGTTGGATTTAGTGTCACAAGTAATGACAAGCTTTCGCTTCAGTTCTGTCAGAGCCCCTTCCACACCACGGCTGATAAAAACATGTATGCCTACAATCTTATGTGGAATGGTTCACATGGTTGTTTCACCTCAATTTATTCAGCCAACCTTATCGAGTATCTTCCGGGCAGATATATCAACTATCTCGCACTCGGCAATAAGTTCAATTTCGATAAGGTCTCAATTGAGGCCGATGTCATGAACCGTGCATCCTCTCATCAGACATTTTTCTTTAAAGACATGTCGGTGATGGCTGAGGTGCAATACAAACCGGATGGCAAGTGGAACATCTTCGGTAAATATACCTACGATGTCAACAAGAGTGGTACGGCTGCCGACTTCACCGTGTTGAATGGCACTGAACTGAACATGGTTGGTGCAGGCGTGGAGTTCATGCCTTTTGTCAACGCCCGCCACGTGCTACGTTTCCATGCCTCAGGATTTTACTCCTGGGGCCGCAATGCCAACGACGCCGATATGATGCAGAACAAGACGTTCACAGCTAATGTAGGCGTGACATGGTATATGAATCTTTTGTCATTGAAACGAAAATAAAAATTTATAACTAATCTAAACGCAACATTATGGAATTGGAAAAAACTGCCTCTCCGGTGGTTGAAGAAAATCCGGCGGCAGAATCTACTTCAGGAGAAAAGAAAAAGTTCTCTCTGTTCAAATACATCCCCACCGGCATCCCTTGCCTGGTTATCGTACTGGGTCTCTTTTGGTATCTTGGAAGAATTATGGGTGTAGCCAACATGCTAAACACTATAATGCACACTGCCCACGATCTCCTTCTCAATACCGTATTCTATCTAATGGGTATTTGTGTGGTGACTGGTGCCATCGGACGTCTTTTTGTAGAGTTTGGTGTAGTCAAGCTGATGGAGAATATTCTCCGGCCGCTGATGAAGCCGCTCTTCAATCTGCCCGGTGTGGCAGCTTTGGGAGCCACAATGACTTTCTTAAGCGATAATCCGGCGATTATTTCACTTTCACAAGACAAACGCTTCAGCAGCTATTTCAAGAAATATCAGTTCATATCTCTTACCAACTTCGGCACAGCTTTCGGCATGGGTCTGCTGGTGATGGTGTTTATGGTAGGACAGGGATATTTCGTTGAACCGGTTGTAGGTCTTTTCGGTGCATTCTGCGGATGTATCGTTTCTACTCGCCTAATGCAGCGTTTCATTGTCAAGGCTTATCCCTCTTACGCAATGGAAAATGCTGTTGCTGAGAAGGTTCATGATATTAAGGAAGCAGAAAAAGTTGAATCCAAATCGGTATTTATCCGTGTGCTCAATTCTCTTCTTGATGGCGGTAAGATGGGTGTAGATGTTGGTCTGGCCATTATACCCGGTGTATTGATCATCTCAACTCTCGTCATGATCCTTACTTTCGGAGCCTCGGCTGAGGGTTATACAGGGGCAGCATATGAGGGCATTGAATTGCTTCCATGGCTTGCTGCCAAGGTTAACATCGTATTTGAGTGGCTCTTTGGTTTCACGGATCCACATCTTGTAGCTTTCCCGATTACAGCACTCGGTGCTGTAGGTGCAGCCCTTGGGCTTGTACCAAATTTTGCTGCACAAGGCTGGATTGACGGTAACGCAATTGCTGTGTTCACTGCAATTGGCATGTGCTGGAGTGGTTATCTTAGCACCCATACAGCAATGCTTGACTCCATGGGCTACCGTGAGCTTACTCCTAAAGCTATAGCAGCACATACCGTTGGTGGTATTGTGGCAGCTATCGTTGCCCATTTCGCATATGTTTTGGTAACTTTGATTTTCTGACAAAGAAACTCCACTTAAAACTTAAAGGTTTCCAATTCAGTTGAAGTATTCCAATTAAGTTGGATAATGCTAATTCAGTTGGATGATCCCAGTAAATTAGGATTCGATCTGTCGTTTTTTAATCATAATCGGTTAAAGAGCGACAGATTTTTTATCTTAAATGCTTGATTATAAAATTATTAATATTTTTTAACAGTGATTTGGCAAAATTTCTTGCTGTAATATTTGGTGGGTAATTGAAATTGTTGTAATTTTGTAGTCGAAAATAACACCGCGGGGTGGAGCAGTGGTAGCTCGTTGGGCTCATAACCCAAAGGTCGTAGGTTCGAGTCCTGCCCCCGCCACTAATACAAGAGGCCATATTAACAATGTTAATATGGCCTCTTTGACTTGGTGGCACTTGCCCGAACCACTTCATCGGTATCGACTGTAATGATGGTGCTCGTAAACTTTCGGAGAAACTATTGGGTTATCAGGTGTGAAAAGAAACCTCCGTCAAAAGCCAATTTGCGGCTTTTGACGGAGGTTACTATTTTACACTATGATTAGTTTGATAGTGCGCTTTGTGGTGTCGGGAATGATCAGAGGATCACTTTCTGGCCGGCGAGGATGTAGGTGCCTTTGGCGAGACCGTCGATCACATTGCGTCCGGAGTTGAGATCAACCACTTTCACGAGGCTGCCGCTGATAGTGTAAACCGGGAGGCGAAGAGCCTGATCACAGGTTACTATAATATCCGCACCTTCGCGTGATACAATAATACCTTTGGCTGCAGAGTCAACGGCTTCTACGCCGGATGTGGCGTCTACCATAATCTCGCCAACTTGTGAGTCAAGGAAACCTACGCGACGGGCGAAGAAACGCACTGTGCATGCTTCAGAGAAGCTCAGAGGTTCAGTGTAAAGCGTCCATGCATCTTCTTCCTCCGGGAGAGCGTCAGGATCGGTGGTAAACCAGATAGAAGCCAGATCATCCCATATAGAGAGCGTAAGCAGGTTATTCTCATAAGAGGCATTAGGCATAACCATCATCAGATTTGCAACGGTGAATTCGCTCAATGCCGATTCAAAAAGTCCATCAACAAATGCCTTGCAACGGAATGTGCAATTGCTCGTCAGATAGATGGGCTCAGTGTAGAGCTCGCTTTCCTCAGTAGGTTCAGAACCATCAGTGGTGTAACGGATCTCTGCATTCTCGTTCTCACAACTCATCAAAAGAGTGATTCCATCCTCGCTGCGCTCAATCACGGGCGCGGCTGCCATATAGTTGGCACGAAGGAAGACAAAAGTCTCGATATCTGAGTCATTGAAGTTCTCGCGACGTGTGAAGAAATGAACGAAGCAATTCTGAGTCAAAGCCACAGGACCTGTGTAGAGCTCCCAAGCTTCGTCATCCTCCGCTGTGGCGTCATCATCATTTGTATACCAGATTTCGGCCTCAGGATCGCTGCAGGTGAGGGTGAGTTGTTTGTTTTCAAATGAAGCATAGGCTACAGGGGTAGCGATATTATTTACTATGAAATCAGTGACAGCAGAGTCATAGAGGCCGTCTGCAAATGCTTTGGCTCGGAAAGTGCCATTGCAAACGATCTCAATCGGAGCGGTGTATAGTTCGCTATCCTTGGTAGGTTCAGAGCCATCGGTGGTATAGCGTATCACTGCACCTTCGGTCGGCGTCTCCATAACAATATGAGTGCCATCCTCACTGCGCTCCACGGTAGGAACTACAACTTGATAGTCGGCTTTCTGGAATACGAAAGACTGCACATCCGAAGCATTTGCATCGTCATCTCCGGCGAAGAAACGCAAGGTGGCGTCTTCTTCGAGAACTATGGGTTTCTCATAAAGAGTCCATGAGTCGATATTGTCAACCGAGAGTTCAGGATCGGTAGTGTACCATATCTGTGCATTCTCATCGCTTGAGGAAAGCACAATTGCAAAATTCTCGAAAGAAGCTGCGGGTACGTTGAGCTTATCGTCGCCGATGGCATACTCGGCAATCTCAGAGTCAAACATATTGTCGGCAAATACGCGAGCACGGTATGTAGCACCATTCTCGATACGCACGGGAGCCTCATAAAGGGCACTGGATGCAGTGGGTTCAGAGCCATCGGCTGTATAACGGATCTGCGCTCCCTCTACGGCTGAACTCATCACAACGTGAGTGCCCTGAGCATTACGTGCTATTGACGGGGCCTGTGCCTGATAGGATGCATAGACGAAAGTGAGGCTTTCGATATCGGACTCATTGTAATTGGCTCTACGCGTGAAGAAGCGGAGAGTGCAGTCACCGGTAAGAGAGATGGGCTGGCTGTAAACGCTCCATGCGCCGGCATCTTCAACGCTTGCGTCAGGATTAGTGGTGTAAAGAATCTGAGCTTTCTTATCGCTGCAGGTGAGCACCATCTTCAAATTCTCGAAAGTAGCGAACGGCACCGGCACAGCCATATTCGATACTACATAACGGTTGACTTGAGAATCAAACAATCCGTCGGCTATAGCAATGGCGTTGTAGGTGAAATTTCCCTCGATCTCAATCGGGCCGTTATACAGCGGACTCTTTGCGGTAGGCTCGGAGCCGTCGGTGGTATAGCGGATCTCGGCGCCGGGAGTAGCGCTCTCCATTACGATGTGTGTACCTGCCTCGTTACGTTCGATAGTGGGATCGGCCGCACGATAGTTGGAGTAAATGAAAGAGAAACTCTGGATATCTGAATCGTTGAAATTATCACGGCGACCGAAGAAGCGCACCACGCAGTTATCAGTAAGCTCGATAGGAGCCTCATACTTTGTCCACGCTTCTACATTATCGGGCGTTGCGTCAGCATCGGTGGTATACCAGAGGGTGGCATTGCTGTCGGAGCAATCAATCTGAAGTTTCTTATTCTCGAATGTAGCAACCGGTGTAGCCACGGCGAGATGCATCACGATGAAGTCTGTGATGTTTGAGTCGAACATGCCATTTACGAAAGCGCGGGCACGGAATGTACCGTTAGAAACTATTTCTACCGGACCCGTATATAGGGTACTTTCTGCCGTTGGCTCTGTTCCGTCAGTGGTGTAGCGTATCTCGGCTCCTTCTGTGTCACAGCTCATTTCCACATGAGTGCCTTCGCTGTCAGATAAGAGAACCGGGTTAGTCACCTGATAATTGGCAAAAATGAATGAGAAGTTCTGTACTTCTGAATCATTGTAACCCTCACGGCGAGCGAAGAAACGGATGTCGCAATCCTCGGTAAGCTTGAGCGGAGCTGTATACTGCGTCCAAGCTTCGAGATTGTCAATAGGAGCCTCAGCATCGGCAGTGTACCATATTTTGGCGTTGCCATCCTCACAAGTCAGCTCTACTGATTGATTACCGAATATAGCTGCGGGGTTGGCAACGGTGAGGAAGTCAACCACATAGTCAGTGATCTCTGAATCGAAGAGCTCCTGAGCGAATGCACGTGCGCGGAAAGTGCCGTTAGCCTCGATCAGCACAGGACCCTCGTAGAGAGCGCTCTCAGACGTTGGCTCAGAGCCATCAGTGGTGTAGCGTATCTCGGCTTCGGGTGTATCAGTCACCATCACAAGGCTTGTCTTGTCAATATCGGGAGCGATTGTGGGCGCCAGGGTCTGATGATCGACAAACACAAATTCGAACTCCTGGATGTCTGAGTCGTTGTAACCTTCGCAACGTGCGAAGAAGCGCACCACGCAGTTCTCAGTGAGATAAAGAGGCTCCGAATACTCGCTCCATTCCTCTGTATCGGCGATTGTTGCCTTTGGATTCGTGGTGAAGAGGATTTTTGCTTCAGGGAGTCCGCAGGAGAGGTTGAGATGTAGATTGGAATATTTAGCTGCGGGTATGTCTTGAAACTTGAAGTTAAGTTTCGCATCGTCGCCCCAGTCGCCGGGTGTCACTTCCACTACGTGACCCGTCTTCCCGTTATCGTCGGCTCTGAGTGAGGCTCCGAAGCTGATGAGGGCTGCGGCGCCCATTACTATAATTATTCTTTTCATTTAATTCATTGTTTGATTATGGAGTATTGTTTCAACGGTTCTTAACGCCACGAACGGGTACGAAACCGTCATAGTTCCAGCGGTCGCGACCATGAGATGCTGTAAGCGCACCGGTTGTGCCACCGATCTGGAATAGCCAGGTGTAGCGGTCGGCAGAAATCCAGAAGCAGCCCCATGCATGCATTGCCCTGCCTCCGCCGGGATACTCTGCAGTGCTTGCGGTCTTCATGCCGCAGATAGGAATACAGAGCACATTGCCTGTCTCCAATGATTCGAATCTCAGATAACGCATGAGGATATTGGCTTTGTTGGCGGCCGCGCTCGGTGAGTCGCTCAATTTCTCCGGAAGTTCCACTACCTCTACTTTTATCTGTTCGCCGTTGCCCGCAGTGTAGGTAGAAGGAATCTGTACTCCGGAAGGGAGAAGACTCTGCCACTCAGCTTCAGTAGCCACATGATAACCTTCAGGAAGAGGCATGCAGGCAGGATCTGTCCAAGGTATGTTTCTCGGTGTAGCCTGATTGCCGTTGGGGTCGTTGCTTGTCCAGGGAGAATAGCCCTTTTGACGACCATACTGGAAGAAATTACCTAATAACATAGCCCAGTTCTGCTGATAAGCTTCCTCAACGGTCTGGCCGATTTCAGAGAACACCTGTTCGCCAAGATCCGGAGATGTGGCATTGAAAGCCATCCATGTAGAACCGGCGATATCGACAGTCTGAATCTGGTAAGGCGATTCCGGCACACGGATAATGACGTTATCGTAGCTTATAGCCATATTGATTTTTCGGAGATCCATCTTGATCTCATATTCAGGACGGCCCTTGAGCTGACCATCAATGTCTATGTCAAGGGTGGTGATTACTCCTGAGGGACTATTGAAAGCTTTCTCTACGTCAATCTTTACGTATTTCTGCTTGATAGAATCAACCTCAACACGTTCACCCGTGAAATATACTGAATCCAAATTTACTCTGAGATCGGTGGAGAAAGCAATTTTCATTCCTTTGACACCTGTACTGGGCACTTCGATGATATTGTTGTCGAAATCTACGATGACGCCCTCGGGGAACACGGAATTTTCCTTGTCAAAGACAAGACGTTTTACTGTGTCGGGTTTGCCGGCAATTACTCCCCCATCTTCCCATTCGGCCACGATGAAGTCAGCTTTGAGAGACGCGTTCTTGTCATAGACACGCAAGGTGTAGACCTTGTTACGCTCAATTGATTCGAGTGTAGCCGGCACGGTGATCTCGGTTCCATCGACTGTGCCATGCACATTGACATGAACCTCCTTGTCAGTCTCGAAGAGCATGAATATGCCGCTCTCAATGTCGTTTGGAGCAACACTGTATTCACGTGTGTAGACGGTAGTGGCAGTATCAAGTTTACCCTTGTTGGCTGTAAACACATAAGTAGACTGGGGAGCATCCTCTACAGTGATGCTCGTGATGTCCATATCAGCATCGCGTGCATCGAGGTCAATACGGGCTACGCCACGGGTCATTGTCAATTCACATTCCATCTGAGAGGCATCAATTGCCGACCATCCGGAGAGGAAGAGGGGAGCAGTGTTCGCTCCTTCGGGTGTAGTGAAAGTTGACAACGCAAACTCTGCTTCGGTGGTTTCCTCGGCAGCGTCTATCTCAATGCCGGTTACGCAGTATAGAGCTCGTGTATTGCCCTTTACGAGGTTGATTGCTTCAGAATCGTAGTTCTTGATCACAGACTTGCTGAAGAGATTGTCTGAGCCGAACTGGAACACGTTCAGTGCCTCCTGCCGAGAGGCATCAGATGCTCCGGCTGAGGCTGACAATCCTTTCAGAGATACCGATATCTCTGAGCCGTCGCCGCCTGTAATTGGCATCTCTTCCTTGTCAGAGCAGGAAGCAAGGGCTAATGCCCCAATAAGTGCGAAAAGGCCTGTCTTGGCTTTAAATATATTGTTAGTCATTTATATCTGATGTTATAGGTTTATTTTTCAGATGGCGCCGGGAATCATTCCATCGGCAGACGGGAAATATCTGAGAGTCTGCTTACCGGCAATCTGTCGGCCCAGCCTAACTCTACAAGGACTTTTGCACAACATACAGTCCATGCTTCGCCATAGGTCATGTTGCCGTCATGTCCGTAACCGAGACAATGTGCAAACTCATGGAATATTGTCTGTCGAGCTCCATTGAAGGTGTTTCCTCCTACGGGGGTGGTGTCAGGATAGAAGTTAGAGTATCTGTCTTGCGACATACCGAATGTCTGTCCGCCACCAAGACCGAGCACGCCTACCACTGTACCCATCATAAGGCCACCCTGGCGGTTGAGCCTTGTCTGTATTTCATCAAGGTAAATGAGACGACCGCTGTCGATAAGTCTACCCTCCCAATTCTTGAATTCTTCAGGGAATTCAGGGCTTGAGAACATGTAGGTCATGTCGTATGCCAGACCAACAGCGAGTCGGCAGAGATAGGGAGTCATATGGCGCCAGTAAGCATGGCCTGAATCCGCACCATAACCACTGAAGCGGATAAACCAATCCAGTTTGATTTCAGCAACCTTGTTCATGAACGCATCATCCTTATCCCATTCAAATTTCAAGGTCACTTCGCCCGGGTTCAGGTCAGGTATGGCCGGAATTTTCACTTTTCGGCCGCTTTCACCGTCAAACATGCAGTCGTGCTGAGTGATAGGAAGTGTGAAGAAAGCCTCCTCAAAAGGATTCACCTCTTCAAATACGGCTAAAGTGACCCATTCAGGAGAAACTTTGTTGAAGCAAGCCTTCACCTTTACATCTTTTAGAGTGTAGGGAGAGAAATACCTCACACCGAGTTTGCCATCATCGCGCATCCATATCTGGAGAGGTGCAGTGGTATAGAAGCTGCGTTCCTGATTATTATAGAAGGTGGTTCTTGGCTCGTCGGCAAGGAACATGGTGCCTATATCATAGCGCCATTGCTCCTCTTTAGCCACGTAGAGCACACCTGACTCAATTTCAGGGTGACGGTATTCAAGATTGATATGGGCTATTTTCCCGGCTTCAAGCATGAGGTCGGAGAATTCATATGTGTTCACTATGTTTTCCCCATTGTCGCGGCTTGACTCAATCTCCACATATCCGCTTACAGGCTGATCTGAAGGAAGAGTAGTGAAGTTGAACACTCCGGTAGGATCATAGATATCGTATGAATCAATGGTATGTTTACCAGAATAAGTGCCGGATGCGTTTAAGGAAGTTGGAACATCTTCATTGATGCTTACAGACACTCTTTTGATATGGCGCCATTGAGAGGGGTTGGGCATCTCAATGTCTACGCTCACCATAGCTGAGATGTGCTCAAGAATAACGTCGGATGAAAAACCTTCAGCTCCGAGAGTGAAAGGCACTTTCTTGAAGCAATATATGCCATCTACGGGGTCATTCTCCTTATCGTTGACCAGCCAAGGGTCGTCAAGATATTCGGGATCGCTGAAGCTTATTCCCGCAGCTTCATTGAGAGTGGCAAGACAGAGGAGACTATAATCACCATAAGCAAGGCCTTCTATAGTGAGCTTTGTATTCTGATTGTCGATGCGACCATAATAGTGAGGCACGATTTTGCCTTTGCTGTCTGCAATAAGCCATTTCATTTCAGAAATGGTAGGCGTCACCTCTTCACCATCGGCACGTGTGATAACACCTATTTCCGAGCCTACGGTGGAGATATTGAATATAGCTACACCGTCACCCGGCACACCGGCTGGTTTCTGGAGCATCTCTTCTTCAGCACACCCTACAAGAGAGAGCAAAGAAAGAGACAGGAGTAGTTTATTTATGGTTTTCATATTCTTTAGTGTTTTCATTCGTTGTCGTTATTCTTAATTGCTCTGACGTATGCGAATGCCTCCATAGCAAACTGGAATTCCTCCATCTTGCAAGTATCAGTCCAGTTGAAGAGGAAGCGGAAGGCTCTTGCGTGGCCACCATAGCAGCTTTGGTTGGAGTTTGTCCAGTAGACACCATCTTTACCGAAGTTCGGGTTTGAAGCTGTGCTCTTGTCGCTCTTATAACCGGCGATCGGGAGGATAAGGCTGTTGCCTGTATCGTTAGAGGTGAACTTCATGTAACGTCCTACACCACCCACCTTGGTCGGAGTGATGAGCTGGTCGTCAATGGCGTGGATTGTAACGGTGATGCTTTCACCGTTGCCGGCCGTGTAAGTGCCCGGAATTACTGTGCCGGAAGGACAGAGTGTTCTGAATTCCTGAAGCGTAGCCACATGGTAACCTTCTGGACAAGGCATGTGGGAGTAATTCACCCAAGGTATATCCTGCTTCTGATTTCCGAGATTGTTGCACGGGTTGTAGGAATTGTAAGGAACATAACCATACTGACGGCCGAACTGGTAGAGGTAACCAATGGCTCCGATCCAGTTATTCTTGTAGGTTTCTTCCACACTGAGGCCATCAACGGGGTAAACCTGCTTGTCGAGGTCGGGAGAGGTGCAGTTGAATGCCATCCAGGTAGCACCGCCTATCTCTACGGTCTCGATCGTACGCTCAAGACTGTTGAGCACTTTGATTTCTACAAAATTACCCTTGCCGTTCTCGTCCTTAAGGTTGACGATTACTGTGTAACTGAGCCGCTTGTTGGCTTCGATTGAAACGTTGAACGAGGAGATGTAACCCTCTTCCACCTTCATAGCCTCATTAGGAGTGATTTTGGCAGTTGAAACTTCGCCCTCTATAGAAGTGACGTTGATTTTTGTTGGAGCGAGGAAAGCTAATTTCATATCTTTTGCTCCTGTGAATGGAACAGTCACGACATTTGTGCCGTAATTTACCTCTACATCTTCAGGAATCACTGAGTTCACCTTGTCGATGAAGATGCCTCTGCCGGTGGAGGGTACAGCCCCGGCCGTAGCGCCTTCTTCCCATTCCTTTACAGTGCATACGCCCTGTACGGTAGAGTTGAAGTTGACGATCTGGAGAGTGTAGATTTTGTTTCGTTCTACACCCGGAAGAGTCGTGAGGATGTTAAGGGGAGAATCTCCATATTCACCCATTATGCGGATATTTACCGGCTTGGCTGACTCAAAGAGATAGAACATTCCGGGTTCCTCGCCTTGAAAAGACTCACTAAACTCACGTGAGAAAGACACAGTTGCGCTCTCTGCCATAGCATCCTGAGCAAATACGTAAGTGGAGGCAGGAGCATTCTCCACAACGATTTTATTTACTACTATGTTAGGATCGCTGATGGTGTTGGTGAGATCGATACGGGCTACACCACGGGTAAGCTGAATATCTACACGTCCGCCTCGAAGAGTCTCCTCGGAGAAATCGGCAGCCCCGGAGTAGAAGAGTGGGGATGTCTCGGCGTTGGCCGGGATAGTGACGACTGAGTTCAGGAAATCTGCTTCTTTGGTGCCCTCTGCCGCAGTAAGTTCAGCACCTGCCACGCAGTAGACCCGGGAAGTGCCGTTCGTGGGGAGGCCTATGTTTTCTGCATAGGGATCCTCTACGTCAGTACGGAGCAGAAAATCTTCACCCTTGAAATGAAACACATTTACTTTCGACAATTTACCGGTCTCATCTTCAGTGGAGTTCTGGTAGGACATACCTAAGAATTTAGGATACACCACATCTCCACTTTCCGTTCCGGGGTTCTGGCCGGAGTCGACCATGTCTGAACAAGCAGACAACGGCAAGAGCGTCATAGCTGCGAGCCATGCGGTCGATGTCTTACAAATTTTTTTGTTCATGTAAAAGTTAATGATGCTGGTTTAATTTAGAATTTATATAAATTGTTGTTTATGTTTCATGTTAATGAGTAATCCCTGAGTCCAATCAATCCCGAAGTGCTTCTAATGTCGTTTCTCTACATGGTATGACTTTACCAGCGCCATATCAAATTAATTAGGAAAAGTTTAGATAGGTATCTGATTAATTAACTTGCGCAATTTGAGAAAGCCATTTCCCATTGAAAAAGGTTAAATTTAAATATTAAACGCAAAATTAAGAAAATTTTTTTAAGTAACAATGCAATCCTTAATTAAGGAAGGTATAAATATGGCAGGAGGCCGAAATGAATCGGCCTCCTGCTTGACTGTTATGTTATCTTGAGATGCTCGGGCGACGGATGTGAATCCGGTCAGCGATATATTGATTGAATATCAAGCCGCCTACGATGAGAACCAAACCGAGATACGTAGTGGGCATGATCGGCTCTCCCAAAATCATGGAGATGAAGAAGAGCGACATGAACGGGGAAAGGTAACATATCTGGTTGATAAGGGTTGGATTATCCGTAGTACGGATTGCCATTCCGAAACAGATGAACGGAATGCCCATCTCAAATGCCCCGATATAAGCTCCTGAAAGAAGAGCCTCGGTAGAGAGGTGAGAGATGGGGAAAAAGCAGCAGCCAATCAGGAGATATATCATTCCGAACATAAATGTCAGGAATAGTATGCCTACCTGATTTACCTTATCTTTAAGCCTATCACTCACAATCCAGTAAAGTGCCCAAAGGAATGCACTTGAAAAAGCAATGAGTATGCCTATAACTGAGACTCCACCCGGCAGATCTTTACCTCCAACTGAAATAGCCACGACACCGGCAAATGAGATAAGCATGCCTGCATATTTTACGAGTGGTATGGGCGTACGGTTGATGAGGGCCAGCATTATCGTAAGCAGGATAGGCCACGTGTAGTTGACAGGCTGAGCAATCTGGGCCGGCAGATAATCATAGGCCACGAAGAGCACCAGGTAATAGGCCACCGGGGAGATAAATCCCAAAAGGGCGAAAGCTCCCCATAGCTTAGGCGTGAGATTACTAAGCTGGCGCCATCCGTTGCTTACACACATCCAGACCGTAAAGATGATAAGCGCAGTCAGCACGGCCACGAATACCATCTCGAAGACCGACATATGTTGCAATGCAACCTTGAAAGCCGTAGCCACAGTCGACCAGCTCAAGACTGCAATGCAACCTAATAAAAGATAAAAGCGGTTTTGAAGATGATTTCATCTGAGAGGTGCGTATTATCTGAGAGCCTCGACTTCTTCGGTGGTCAAAGGTATCTTCTTGCCCAGACGGCGCGCGCCATCCTTGGTGATTAGATAGTCTTCTTCGTTGCGGATGCCTCCGAAGTCTCGCCATTTGTCAAGCTCGTTGTAATCGATGAAGTCCTTGAAGCGGCCTTCGCCTTTCCAGAGATCGATAAGTTCGGGGATGAAGTAGACTCCAGGTTCGATTGTGAGAACAAAGCCCTCTTCAAGCGGCCGGCCGAGACGCAGCGATTTGCGTCCGAACTGGGTGCTCTTCGGCTTACCGTCGTAACCAACGTAAACTTCTCCGAGATTCTCCATGTCGTGCACATCAAGACCCATCATATGTCCGAGACCACAGGGGAAGAACATGGCATGAGCTCCGGCTTTCACGGCCTCTTTCGGATCGCCCTTCATGATGCCCAGACCTTTCAGCGCATCGCATATCACTTCGGCTGATTTTTCATAAACATCGACGAAAGGCACACCCGGACGCAGCATATCTACAGCTGCAAGGTGAGATGCAACCTGAATATCGTAGATCGTTTTCTGGCGTGGAGTAAAAGTCTTGTCAACACAGATTGTTGACGACATATCGCCTGCGTAGCCCATCTGTGTCTCGGCTCCGGCGTCGATCAGAACCATATCTCCGGGCTTAATAAGGTTGCCGTGATAGTGATTGTGGAGAGTCTGTCCGTTTATTGTGCAGATTATCGGGAATGAGAGCGGGCAGTTGTTTGATTTTGCCACTCCCTGTATGATTGAAGCGAGCTCATACTCGTGCATTCCGGGACGAAGCTGCTTCATGGCCTCGATGTGCATATCGGCAGTGACGTTGCAAGCACGTTCGATCTCCTCGATCTCCTCCGGCTGCTTGTGATTGCGCATGTCTACGATGGCTCTGATGAGGTCGACTGATGGCTGCTCGGCACCCGGACGAACGTCAAGAAGATTGAAGAGCTTTACATTATGCTCCGGGCGGTAGACTGGGAGATAATGGATTTTCCGTCCTTCGGCGCGTGCTTTATCAAGAGTGTCTCGGAGAGCAAGAGAAGGGAGCACAGTATCAACACCCACACGATGGGCCTTCTCATGGAGAGTAGGCTGGGTACCCATCCATACGATATGGTCGATTGAGAGTTCGTCGCCAAATATTATCTCGCGGTCGTTGTCAACGTCAATTATGGCATTGAGGCCTGCGAAGGGAAGTCCGAAATAATAGAGGAAAGATGAGTCCTGACGGAAGTCGTAGGTGTTGTCTTCATAGTTACAACCTACCTCATCGTTGCCGAAAAGGAGAATCAGGCCGCTGCCTATGCGCTCTTTGAGCTGTTTGCGTCGATTTTCGTAAATTTCTTTATTAAACATATTAAAACCGTTTTTCGTGATGAAACATGCCATGCGTATGAAGAAATGACGTGGGGCAAATTTCAGTCAAGTGATCAGATGAAAAGGTAGTTTGAATGTCGTGTCCGGTTAGGGGAAAAGACAATTCACTGACAAAATTAATTAAAATTGGTGTAAAATTAGGGAATAATGGAAATTTATTGCTAAATTTGCTCACAAAATTGGATGATGTGCAAAATTGCACCTCTCCATCATATCCGGAAATGCCATCAATTTTCCGGAAAAAGAATTCATTACAACCCAAAATAACGGTCTATGGTGCTGAAGACACGAGATAAATTCATAGAGGTGGCCCGACAGCTTTTCGCAAGAAAGGGTGTTGAGAACACTACTATGAACGACATAGCGTCGGCCTCTGACAAAGGTCGCCGTACCATATATACCTACTTTCGCAGCAAGCGAGACATCTTCAACGCCGTGATCGAAAGCGAGACCGACCAGCTTCTGACGCGTCTCCGGCTGATCGTAGCGCGCGACACAACGCCCGAGGAGAAACTTCTGGAATACGTGGAATGTAGATTCGAGACGATGAAAGAAATCGTCTCGCGCAACGGTTCTCTACGCGCTGGATTTTTCCGCGATGTGCGCAAAGTAGACAGGGCACGCAAGGTGATAACACGTAAAGAGACGGCCATGCTCCGCGAGATCCTTCAGCAAGGAGTGGAACAGGGTGTGTTTGCCATAAGCAATCTCAATCATTATGCCGTGATAATCACCCAGGCTATCCATGGACTTGACGTGCCCTATATACGCGACACCCTTTCCGATGAAGGTATCGACAAGGAGATGCTCAAAAACTATATTTCCGATCTGATTCTAAACGGCATCAGAAAACGGTAGCCCACACTATTAACAGACTAAACTGAACCATCATGTATATAAACGCCATCGGCCACTACGTGCCATCAGGAAGAGTTACTAACGATTATTTTGAGAAACTCAACGGCCTTGAGCCGGGGTGGATTCTCCAGCGCACAGGCATTTCGAGCCGTTCAAAAGCAGCTGCCGACGAAAATGTCGACACTATGGCTATAGAGGCCATAGATAATGCCCTGCCCAAGCTGCCCTACGACATCAAGGACGTGGATCTCATCGTGGCTTCTTTCTATTCGGCCTACGACACCGTAGCCACACCGGCACACGTAGCACAGCGTCACTATGGCATCCACGGGGCCAAGGCCGTGTATGCTTCATCGGCTTGTTCATCCTTTATAAATGGTCTTGAGATAATCGAGGGTTATTTTGCTTCCGGCAAAGCTACCAAGGCATTGCTTATATGCTCCGAACACAACACCTACTACAGCAATGAGAAAGACCCTAAGGCCGGACATCTCTGGGGCGACGGCGCTGTGGCATATTTCGTAAGTAAGGAGCGTCAAAGCGAGAATGATATCAAGATTCTTGATATATTTACTGAAGGCCTTGGAGACATTGGCAAAGGTCCCGACGGGGTGAAATTGCGTCCCGGAGAGGATGGAATCTCTATGCCGGATGGTCGCGATGTGTTTATCCACGCATGCAAATACATGATCTATGCCCTGCGTCATTCTCTTGAAAATACAGGTCTTAAGATTGAGGACATAAACAAACTTATCACACATCAAGCCAACAAGCGTATTGTGGCGCAGGTGGCTCATCAGCTGGATAAACCTCTTGATGACTTCCTTAACAATATCGAGACTCTCGGTAACACCGGCTCGGCATCTTGTGCTCTTGTGCTTGCTCAGAATCTCGACAAGTTTAAGAAGGGCGACAAAGTGGCATTGATGGTATTCGGTGGAGGCTACTCTTGCGGCTGCTTCATCGTGGAGTTTTAACGGATGCATCTATTGTCGCGAGCCTGAGGCTTACGATACCCGAAAAAGCTTAGGGACCTTATTATAAATGATTTTTGAATTTCTTTACAAACTACTATAGATATGAAACTTCTTGAAGGAAAGACAGCCTTGATCACCGGCGCTGCACGTGGCATCGGTAAGGCAATTGCTCTGAAATTCGCTTCTGAGGGAGCAAACATCGCGTTTACAGATCTCGTGATCGACGAGAATGGTGAAAAAACTAAAGAAGAGATCGAAGCCTTAGGCGTAAAGTGCAAGGCTTATGCTTCAAACGCAGCTAATTTTGCTGACACTGAGAAAGTGGTAAACGAAGTGAAGGATGATTTCGGCTCAATTGATATTCTCGTTAATAACGCCGGTATCACCAAGGATGGTCTCATGATGCGTATGACAGAGGCTCAGTGGGATGCTGTGATTGCAGTAAACCTTAAGTCGGCCTTCAATTTCATACATGCTGTTCTTCCCATCATGATGCGTCAGCGCCATGGATCAATAATCAATATGGCCTCTGTAGTTGGCGTTCACGGTAATGCAGGTCAGGCCAACTATGCTGCTTCAAAGGCCGGCCTTATCGCTCTGGCCAAAAGCATTGCCCAGGAGGTTGGTTCACGTGGCATCCGCGCAAATGCAATTGCTCCCGGCTTTATAGAGACAGCCATGACAGCCGCCCTTCCCGACAATGTGCGTGAAGAATGGGTTAAGAAAATTCCTCTTCGTCGTGGTG
>CAZUNU010000018.1:0-25259 GCA_964622105.1 uncultured Sangeribacter sp.
GTGGTTCGCCAGAAAATCTCGTTCAATCGAAATATCGGACCGGCGCTTACCCGCAAGCAGTTCGACAACATAAGCTCCTTGCCATGGTCAGTGTCGCGCACTCTCACCCGATGCGAGTTGAGCTCTACGAGACGATTGATGGAGATGATATCTGTGCCGTTTTTCACCGCCTCTTCAGCGGAGGTGAACGGTTCGTGCTGTACAAGCTCGAATCCCCGTGAATGGTACACCAGCGTATATCCCGCTATACCGGTTGTGTCGTGATAGGCTTTTGAGAATCCTCCGTCTATCACCATCAGTTTGCCGTTAGCCTTTACCGGATTCTCACCTTTGCCGACTTTCACCGGCACATGTCCGTTGATGATATGACGGTGTTCACCTTTTACGTTGAATGCATCCAGAATATTATCGCATACCTTCTCATCATCGCGCAGATGATAGTAGTTGCCTTTTTCCTCCTGATGAGTGGCCGGATCGGCGATGAAATATCTCTCGAAGGTAGCCATCTTGCTTTTATCAAACAATGGTGAATCAGGTCCGCACCATGCATAGAAATAATAATCGATTGCATCCCGGCGACGGTCGGCCGGAGTGTCGCTGTTTACGGCGGAGCGCATAAGGAGCTCAATCTGTTGGAGAAGTTCCTCCCCCTTGTAGCTTTTGCCATTAACGTTTACCTCCTTCAGAGAGCCGTCGGCATTGAGCGGTATCGACGCATGGAAAAGAAGATTTGAATTGCAGACGGAGTAGAGGCTGCCGTGTGAATAGAATATGTTGATATGGCGTTTGAGTTTGTCGCTTACGGAGAAGGAGTGGGAGAGTTTCTCCATGAGCTGTTGCTCCTCGGCTGACAATTTGTAGGGATCAGCCGGATCGATGGTTGGAAAATAGTTGTCTTTGAGAGGATATGTTGTTCCGTTGATATCGATCGTACCCTTCTCATAGTCGATCTTGTGAAGAAGCCTGCGGTCGTCCATATTCCATTCCGGGTGTCGGCTGATCATGGCGCCCTCCAACTTGAACTGGATCACCGCTATGGCTTTGTGCATTTTGGCGATGAGTTGCCGGTTTTTCTCAGTCAGAGGTTCCTCTTGTGAATTGTCTTTAGGAAGGAACACTGTGCAGTGGTCATCCTTATACGTCTCCATGGCAAAGGTAGCCAGAGGCACAAGGTTTATACCATAGCCGTCTTCAAGAGTGGTCATGTTGCCGTAACGAAGGGATATCCTGAGCACATTGGCTATTGAACATTCGTTGCCGCATGCCGCTCCCATCCATAGCACATCATGGTTGCCCCACTGAATGTCGAAATTCTTATAGGTAAGGAGCGTGTCGAGCACCACATGAGCACCGTCGCCACGATCGAAAATATCACCGAGGAGATGCAGCTGGTCGATACTCAGACGCTGGATCACATGAGAAATTGCCGATATGAAATTTTCTGCCTGACCTGTGGATATTATGGTTTCGATAATTCGGTTGTAGTAAGGTTGTTTGTTCTCTTCCGAAGGCGATTCGTGGAGAAGTTCCTCGATAATATAGGCGAATTCCGGGGGCAGGCTCTTGCGCACCTTGGAGCGTGAATACTTTGAAGATACTGCTTGGAGCACCTTTACCAGCTGATGGAGGGTAATCTGATAGAAGTTGTCGAGATCTTTCTCTGTAGAACGAAGAAGGGCGAGTTTACGCTCCGGGTAGTAGATGAGGGAGCAAAGCTGGCGGATGTCGTCTTCGCGCAGGGTAGTGGAGAAGATCTCGTTAACTTTACGTTTAATGTTGCCCGAGGCATTCTTGAGGATATGGCGGAAAGCTTCCGATTCGCCGTGAATGTCAGCTATGAAATGCTCTGTGCCTTTTGGTAGGTTAAGGATAGCTTCGAGATTGATTATTTCTGTGGCGGCCGCGGAAACGTTGCCGAAATTCTGCGATAGAAGTTCCAGCACACGGCGGTCGGTTTCTATTTTCTGTTTGGTAGGGAGGGACATATGGGATATGTTTTATAGGGGAGGGTTGAGGGTTTATGGTTGAGGAGGGATCAATCGGTTGGGATGGCAACCAATTGATACACGGATACGTTATACAGTTATAACAACAATTTCTATGATTTATGACTTTATTTTAGCCAAAATCATGAAAAAAATCAGCAAGTACACATTAAAACCGGATAATTATGAAAAGAGTAGTAGTGATGGGTGCGTCTTCAGGTATAGGGTACGCCTTTGCCGAGGCCCTGGCATCCAGAGGGGTTAAGGTTGGCGTGGCTGCGCGTCATATTGAATCGTTGGTAGCTTTGAAGGAAAAATATCCTGAGAATGTAGAATACATGAGCATAGATATCACCGACCCCGACGCAAAGGGAAGACTGGAGACATTGATAGGAATGCTTGGCGGCATGGATATCTACTTCCATGTGGCAGGCATCGGCTATGAAAATATATATCTTGATCCCGAGCGTGAGGTAAGTGTGATCAACACGAATGCCGCAGGTTTTGCACGCATGGTTTGCAGTGCCTACCGTTATTTCCGCGACAATAATAAGAAGGGTCAGATAGCAGCAATCACATCCGTGGCCGGCACAAAGGGCATAGGCAGGATGGCAGCCTATTCATCCACTAAGAAATTTGATCAATGGTATCTTGACGCTTTGGAGCAACTGAGCCATGCAGAGGGTGCCGACATCAGTTTCACCGATATCAGACCAGGGTGGGTGCGCACGCCACTGATTCAGGACGATAAGAAATACCCCATGGAGATGACCGTAGAACAGATACTTCCGGGGATCATCAAGGCCATTGTGCGCAAGCAGAGAGTGGCGGTGCTTGACTGGCGCTGGAATCTTGTGGTAGGAGCATGGCGGACTATCCCGAACGCCGTATGGACAAAGATGAAAGTCAACCTGTCTACACCAGACAGCCCGTTGCCAACACAGGCAGAGCAGGAGAGGCATGATGCCGAGGAAGCCCTGGGTGAGATAATCTGAGAAGAAGGCCTCAAAGCAATAACCTCGAGGCGATAATCTTGAAGCAATAAGCTCAAAGCGATAATGGGATAGAAGCCAGATGGCGAATTGAAAATAGAAATTTAAATTTTGAAAAACGAATGTGGTCGTAATGCTCAGAATTTTCTAAGCGTTACGACCACGTCATTATCTCGTAATATGAGCTTGCTGCTGTTGAGTTTCTCAACCTGAAAAGTGACGGGGTTACTGTAAATACCGTATTGCTTCAGTCGGGCCAGAGATTCTTCCGTCTCAATGTAGGGGAAATCAAGATAGAGTGTTCTTTTTTTTTGATCAAAACGCATGTTGGCCTTCGCGTGTACACCTTCAATATGTCCGGTCAGCTGACAGACATGAAGAGAGAAGCACATATATAGACGTTCCGGGTAGACTATCTCAGAAGGCTCAGGTGTGACCTCCATCACTTGCCATTGACCGTCCAGGTCACCATTGATAGGATATTTGTTACAACCTGTGTTAATCAGTAGTATAAACATACCGATAAGGCTATAGATAAGTGTGGTTTTCAATGTATTCATAAAAGATGTTGTTAGAATTTTACTAAACCGACTTTACCTACAGTGAGAGAAAGGCCGAAACTTTTCCCAAGCATATCGCCTGAGTCGAAGGCAAGCCCCATGCCTCCATACCATCCTTTGAGCTTTTTGGGTTGCCAGTTTACTTCAAGCAGTCCGTTCACATTATCCATTACATCTGGCAGGGGTTGATTATAGGTACCCCAATTCTGCGAATAAGACATGAGTAATCTATATGAGATTTCCTCGGAGGGATTACCCGCAATGGCAATGTGGTGCCCCATCACACGGTTAGACTTGAATATGAGTTGATGGTCGGCATTATATATTGGCGAAATAAGCAAGGGATTGCCAATGCCCATACCCCAGTGTTGCCACCCGGTGTAAACTGCATTATTATAATAATTATCTCTTCCAGACACTTGCTCAGGGATTTCGGTGGTATAATCATGATTTACGGCTCCCGCTTGATCTTTAGTATATAAGAATTCATACACTATCTTTGAGACGAACTTATTATGAGGTAAAATGCCTTCAATGCCCACAAGACCGTCTTTCCATCCATATTCCATGAATAACATTGAATGATCCTCAAACATATGTTCATAATATGCCCGGATACTCCAATCTTTATTCACTGGCGCCCATTTCAGACCGAAAGTCCATTGTCCTACCATGTTGCCTTGAATGCTTTTAATTGGACCAGTCAGCGAGGGCTCAGTCTTAAAGGCGGGGAAGAAGGCTCGGATCCAATCTAAAAGCCCACGTTTCATATGGATTACCTTCCCATTTTCATATGCTGTGCCTCCAAATTGTGTGGCCATTTCAATCCCGAAGTCACCGATGATTGGTGATTGGTCGACATTTCCGAATCTAAACCAAATCCCCTTTGAATGAAAAAGAACATCAGAATTTCGTTTCGTGCCCTTTGCTGCCCATGACTTCTGCCAGCTCGAATCCGTAAACATCCCATAGGCTATATAGCCTTTTATGGCAAATCTATTCCTTGATCCCGGCACGACAGCATAATCAAATATTCCTACACGAATCTGTGGGATTGGAAGAGCATTCCCGGAATAAAGAAGACTGCCTGATGAGAGTTTCGGATCATTATAATCACACCACATCTCTTTGCTGCCTATCAGAAGCCCGAGTGAGCGGTATTTCAACTCCCCGTAAAGCTGATGCACTTGAAATGGAGCTTCCGTACTCCATGACCCCACAAGATCCACTCCCGCACCCCATGAGAATCGTTTTGATTTATCCATGTCTTTAAACATTGCCGCACGCACATAACCGTTGTTCTTACGTGGGGAAGACAATCCCTGGAGATTGCTTACAAGCCAGAAAGGAGTGTTTTTCCCCGAAGAGAAGGTGGCATGCGTCTCCATACTATATCTGAGGGTATCGATTATCGCTGCCTCTGTCCGGAATGACAGGTGCGACACTATCGCTACCACTAAGATCAGAATGATGCGTTGGTGCAAGCTAATAGTTTTTCTTAGAAAGATAAACATATCGGATAGTTGATTCGGAGATACCGGGTGAGCATGTTAATGAAGTAGTTGTCCACGATATACGTGAAGCCGAGATAACAAGAAAGGATGACGTCACAGACTCACTATGGGGTATCAAGAATATGATGAATAAGAAAAATATATAAACAGAACGTATGATTCAATAAAAATGGTATATTTTACGTTTTGAAAAAAGACTCAGCATGCTATTTTTGAGAATTAGACTTAAAATAGCTAACTTTGCTGTTCAAAACCCAAGATTATATGGTAAACTGGATTACAAACGATATACTCGCTTTTGCAGTGTCTCTCTTGCTTGCAGGCATTATAATACCCCAGATATTATTGATAGCCTTCAGAAAGAAGCTGTTTGATGAAGTCGACGAGCGTAAGGTGCATAAGGGGGTTGTGCCCCGATTAGGTGGCATCGCTTTCCTACCCTCAATATTATTTTCGCTTGCTCTTGTGGTGGGAGTCAATCTGCGTCTTGGGGATGTGGGGATGTGGGAAGAATTTGTGGCCTCTACAGTTCCGGTCTATTTCATGATCTGTGCCGGTCTGCTCATGTTTCTTGTAGGCATGGCCGACGACCTTATTGGCGTTAGGTACATGGCCAAATTTATAGTCCAGATACTTTCGGCTCTTTTGATTTGTGCCTCAGGATTATATATCAATGATTTATATGGATTCCTCTGGCTTGGCGAACTTCCCGGTTGGTTTGCATTCCTTGTTACGGCTTTCGCAGTTGTGTTCATTGTGAATGCCATCAACCTCATTGACGGTATTGACGGTCTTGCTTCCGGCTTGAGCACGGTAGCCCTGGTGTTTTATGCAATTATCTTTTATCAAGGTGGAGATTATATTTACTCTATGGTGGCATGTGCAGCTGTGGGTACACTTCTTCCCTTCTTCTACTATAATGTGTTTGGCAACGTCAAGCGTCAAAAAAAGATATTCATGGGTGATACCGGTGCATTGACCACCGGTATGATTCTTGTATTCTGTGCGATTGCTGTCCTCCACATCGATAGGGGCAATTTTGAATCCGATGATTATAACCCGTTGATTGTGGCTCTTTCTCCATTGATCATTCCATGTTTTGATGTGGTAAGGGTATATATGCATAGAGTGGCCCGTCATCGCAACCCTTTCCTTCCCGACAAGTGTCATATCCATCACAAGCTACTGGCTCTTGGCCTCAATCAGCGCCTCGCGCTCATTGTGATACTGATCTGTTCGATGGTGTTCATCTTTGTCAATATCATCCTTTCGCCATATTTCAATCCCACGGGTATAATCGTTTCGGATATTGTTATATGGACTATAGCCAATGTGTTGTTGTCTAAGGCTATAAGAATAAGAGAAAGGAAACTTAACGTAAAACTTTACGACTAATCTTCTTAACGCGATAATGAAAAATAGATTTCTAAAGGGGATAACCGCTCTTTCAGTGAGCATGATGCTCTTGGCCACCGTGAGCTGTAGCACTCCAAAGAATGTGACATATTTTCAGGACCTTACAGAGTCTATTCAGGCAGTGCCCTCAAGTATTCAACTCAAGGTGGAGCCTGCGGATAAACTCAGGATAATAATAAAGACCAAGGATGCAAAACTTGTAAATCTTTTTAACCTGACATTACCTGGCGACCGACCCGGGGATGGGTATTCAGACTACACTGTCACACCGGAAGGAACGATTGATTTCCCGGTATTAGGTAATCTGAAAGTTTCAGGAATGACACGCAGTGAACTTGCCGCTTTCATAAAGGGTGAGCTTATGGGGCGTGAACTTGTTAAGGATCCGGTGGTCACTGTAGAATTCCTTAATGCCGGCTTCTCAGTGATGGGAGAGGTGAATCGTCCCGGCCGATTTAATTTCAACAAGGATCAGATGACTATTCTTGAAGCTCTGTCTATGGCCGGAGATCTGGGCATTCAGGGTAAGCGTGAGAATGTAGCCATTGTGAGACATGAAGCCGACGGAGTTCACACCTATAGGGTAGACCTTACAAATTTCTCGGAGCTGGTTAAATCTCCTGCATATTATGTGCGGCAAGATGATATTATTTATGTTGAGCCTAATAATATCAAAAAACGCCAGACCACTGTCAATGGTAACAACTTATTGTCGGCCGGTTTTTGGGTTTCGATCGCTTCACTGCTTGCCAGCGTAGCTGTGTTGATTTTCAAGTGATGTAGCAAAAAAATAAGAAATAATAATGGCTGATACGGTATTAAATAAAGAAAAGGAGAGTCGTTATGTAGAACCTCTGACACTTCGGGAGTTCCTGAAAGTGAGTATCTCGAAATGGCTATGGTTCATTATCTCCCTCGTAGTCTGCATCGGTCTTGCAGTTATCTATGTTAAGAGTCAGGAGCCGGTCTATCAACGTTCGGAACAGATCCTAATAAAGAGTCAGGATTCAAATGGAGGTATTTCCAGCGTGCCAAACAGTTTTTCTTCTCTTGGCCTTTTCTCAAGTAACAGCAATGTGATGAATGAGTTGATTTCCATCACATCTCCTGCAGTTATTGCTGAAGTAATTGAAAAACTTAACTTACGCACTGATTACATCACAAAGAAGGGGATTCGTGATTACACGCTATATGGAAAGACTTTACCGATAGAGGTTGACATTCCGGATATTGATGAGCAGGAAAGTGCTTCTCTGACATGTCTGCTCGATCCTTCCGGTAAAGTGAAGCTATCGGATTTTAAGCGTAAATCAGGTGAGGATAAAATCAAAGTTGATACAGATATCACTACGAAGATCGAAGAAACCGTAGAAACTCCTGTTGGAAAAGTCACTGTTCGCCGTAATCCTTTATATGGTGGTCTACTTATTGATAAGCCTATGGAAATCAAAGTTACCAGAAATGGTATGCAGTTAACAATTGAAGCCTATGGCAAAAAAATCAGCGGAGACCTTGCAGATGAGTTTGCTGAAGTGATAGATATATCCATTAAGGATGTGAACGTGGAAAGGGCTGTCGACGTACTCAATGAAATGGTGAACGTTTATAATGGTTTTTATCTTGATGACCGCAATAGAATATCAAAAGCCACTTCTGCATTTATAGAGGATCGCTTGCGAGTGATTGAGCATGAATTGGGTTCAGTAGATAGCAATATCGCCACTTACCGTTCTTCTATAGGTACGTATAGTTTCTATGAGCAGGGTAAGCAGATGCTTGACAAGTCAGGAGAATATGAAGACGCGATAGTGAAATTGAGTACTGAGCTTGAACTCGCCAAGTCTATACAATCCTACATTACTGATCCAGCGCATAAAAATTCAGTTCTTCCGGCTGGTACAGGTCTGGAAAATGAGGAAATTGAGGTACAGATAAAAAGATATAACGACGTTCTCCTTGCAAGAAATTCCTTGATTAATAATTCATCGGCCTCTAATCCTCTTGTAGATGAGTATAACATCACGCTTGAGGGTACTCTCAAGGCCCTGACACAGGGTTTGGCGAATCAAGTAAAAATGATTCAGGCAAACCTGAAAGCCGCTAAAGAAGAACAAGCAAAAGCCATGAATCGTCTGAAGGCTACGCCGACCCAGTCTTTACCTCTGCTTTCAGAAGAGCGTCAACAGAAAGTAAAGGAAAATCTCTATCTGTTCCTTTTGGAGAAACGGGAAGAGAATGAGTTGGGTCAGAAATTCACGGCCGATAACACTCGTGTCATCACTCCTCCCACCGGTTCTTTGAAACCTGTAGCACCCAAGAAGATGATGATATTCGCGGGGGCTCTCTTTTTAGGATTATTGATTCCATTTGGCCTGGTGTATTTAAAAATCACAGGAGAGACAAAGGTTAGATCGAAAAAGGATCTTGAGAGAGTGCAGATTCCATTTGCCGGTGAGATCCCTCAAGTTGGAAAAGCAAATCTTAAAACAAAGGCAAATTCCAAAAAGAAGATCAATCTCAAGGATGAGAAAGCACCCATGGCAGTGGTTGAAGATGGTAAACGCGATATTGTGAATGAAGCATTCCGCGTGATCCGAAGTAACGTGGAGTTTATGTCGAAAAACGCCAGTGGCTGTAAGGTGATAATGCTTACTTCGTTTAACCCCGGTAGTGGTAAATCGTTTATTGCTTACAACCTTGCATTGACATTTGCATTGAAGAGAAAGAGGGTTCTGCTTATTGATTGCGATCTCCGTCATGGTTCATCTTCAATGTATGTGGGTCTCCCCTCGCAAGGTCTTAGCAACTATCTTATCGGTCAGACAAACGATTGGCAAAAGCTTGTGGTTACATCATCAAGCAATTCTGATCTTGACATCATGCCAATCGGAAAGATGCCGCCTAACCCGGCAGAGTTGCTTGAAGATGGTCGTATGGGCGACCTGATAGAAGAAGCTAAAAAGGATTATGATTATATATTCCTTGATTGTCCTCCCGTCAATATCGTTGTCGATACTCAGATTGTGGGCCGTTATGCCGACAGCACCCTGTTCGTAGTGCGTGCAGGCCTGTTTGAAAAAAATGATCTGGAAGAGCTTGACGAGTTCTATAAGGAACATAAATTTAAACACATGAGCCTGATACTTAACGGAACTGATACTGAGCACAGCCGTTATTATACGTATGGCAATTATCATAATTATGTCGATTCCTGATTAAAGGCTCGACATGTCAAAGCAACACACAAATGTGGCCGTTTAAGAAAGTTAGCAATATAAAAGATTCAGGAATGTTTGCCGGATTCACTGACTGGCATTCTCATATATTACCAGGTGTGGATGATGGTATCCGAACAATAGAAGATTCCCTTCTTGTGCTGGATATTTATGATAAACTTGGAGTAAAAAAGGTGTGGCTAACTCCACATATAATGGAGGACTATCCAAATTCTCCTGCTGAACTCAGGGAGATATTTGTAAAGCTGAAGCAAGCTTGGAAAGGCGATGTTGAGTTGCATCTTGCTGCAGAAAATATGCTTGATAATCTTTTTGAACAGAGATTGGAAAGTGGCGATCTTCTGCCGATTGGAGATGAGGGCAGACATCTTCTTGTTGAAACCTCCTACTATACTCCTCCTTACGGTATGGATGAGCTCCTGGAAAAGATAAAGGCAAAGGGATTTTATCCTTTGCTTGCTCATCCGGAGCGTTATCGCTACATGGAAGAGACTGACTATAAAAAACTAAAGGAAAGAGGAGTCTTATTCCAGATGAACTTCGCTTCTCTGACCGGTGGATATGGAGAGACGGCACGTAAAAAAGCGGAATGGCTGATGTCGGAAGGTATGGTTGATGTGGTAGGTTCTGATTTACATAAATTGGCTGCATTCCAGTCTATAATAGATCACGATACCAGAAAAAAATCCATCGATACCCTACTTACGATTGTTGCCAATAACAAAATTTGATTAAAGTAAAAAATAAAGGAGATAGGATATTCTATCCTATCTCCTTTATTTTTTTGGCCGGTATCCCTGCATAGATACTATTAGGCTCACAAGATTTGTTGACCACAGCCCCGGCTGCAATCACACATCTGCCTCCGATAGTTACTCCGGCTAATATCCTGGCCCCCGCACCGATCCACACATCATCTTCAATGGTCACTTTATTCGGTATTGTGGGATTATACTTGATAGGTGTGTCTGTATTGACCCAACTGTGGTTTGAGGTCAAGATGGAGACATTATGTGCCAAGCTTACGTTATTGCCAATCTCCAGACCTCCTTCTCCATCAAGATAACAAAGAGGATGGATCGACACATTGTCTCCAAGTTTTATGCGTTCCGGGTATCTTATAGTAACATTTTTATGTATGGAGACATTATTACCCATTTCTTGGAAACATTTCATATATATGAAATATCTCCAGATTATGGCTCCTTTTTTTGATATGGGTTTAATTTTTCTTATCCAAATCTTTCCCATCAATGCCACCGGCATAAACAACGGACGACATTTGTAGATAATTTTGAATGCTTCTCTGCCTGTCATATGTTTCGATGTGAAAAGTTGAAACACTTGGTTTCAGAATATGAACCGGGATTACTTATTATATTGATTAGGTATTTTTCCGTTGATGTTCACATGGAAAAATGATAATTTATAAGTGACCCGATATTTCATCAGCAATTTCCTTATAGAAATTATTACGTAGCTTGTCGAGTCTTTCACATTCATATTTTTTTGCTTCTTGGAAATTGCGCTCGGCATCTTTAGCCATCTCATCCTTTGAGGAGAGAGTAAGAATTGCAGACACAAGATCATCTACAGATTTCCTTTTGGCTATGCGGCGGGGATCCAAAAGCTCCGGAATGGCCCCTGTGGCTGCTCCAATGCATGGCAATCCTCGGCTCATGGCTTCAACCACACTTCTCGGTAAACCCTCCTGCAGGGATGGCTGTATGTAAATGTCGATATCATCCAGAAGTTCAAATACTTTCTCATGAGAGACTTTTCCAACAAACACTATCTCATCTGTGAGTTCGAGTTCATGGGTGAGTTTACGTAAAGCGGAATCATCGCCTCCACCGATAAGATAGTACTTGTAATTCTTGTAACCCATATCTTTCAGTTTCCTTATGGCTCTAATCACAAAGCGTTGCCCTTTGAATTTTTGATTGAGCATGGCCACTGTAGCTATTTTTATCAGATCTCCTTCTTTACGTTCGTTGATTTTCAAAAGTCGTTTCTCAAGTATGTAATCATCAATCTTTTCGAGCACTACATCCGATAACCCGAGATTTTTCTTTGCAGGAGAGGGGTATCTATTCTGAAGAAACTGATTAGTCACATACATTGCATAATCAGTATGCTTCATAGTGTGCTTTGTAAGCAAGAAACGGTATGGGGCCGCTATTTTTCTTTTCCAATCCTGATTCCAAAGGCCATCCCATATACATCCTACTAAGAAAGCAAGATAGGGTTTCCCTGTCTTATGAGCAATTCCCATGGCCACCTCTGCATTAATGGCCGGCACATAACCGAACACCATATCTACTTTTTCAATTTGGTTTTTAATTAGCTTGATAGTTTTGTGAGATGGCCAGAGGTATGACTTGTTAACAAAGACAATATTATTAACAGGAATATACTGGGTCACATCGTCATTATACATCAAAATGCGATCATGGAACTTTGATGCGTCTTGCAGACACACATAAAGTTCGCCGAAGTGAGAAAGTCTTTTCAAGGTATTTGTAAAGTTGACAGTACCATATACCTTGTCATTTTTTATAATGAGCCCTTGATCACTGACCAGAAGTATCTTCATAGATAATATGATTATCCAATATTAAATGTGGCATCGTTCTAATGAAAATTAGTGAATTATGCCTGATTATTGAGTTTCTTGGTAAAGTTAATAATTATTTTTGAGAAAACCTCTTTTATTTTGAATTCTCCCCTCTAACTTCTATATGCTTTCTGGAGGGTTTTAGACAATCGATATGTTGCAAGTGTATTATAATTTACCGAACAAAATCCTGAGGCGTAGCCAGACGTCGTTAGCTTTATTATTATATGTATAACCTTTGTCGAACAACAGATTTATGCGTTTGGGTAAAGATGAGCGGTAATGAACAAGTTTTTCTACTGCAACCCGGGCTTCAGGCAACATGACATTCCCATAGAGCCTTAAAAGATTACTTGCCATCTTGTCTTTATTGAGTCTTTTCAATAGGGAAGATGCAGAACGTAGCCTACGCTTCCATATTTCACTGCTTTTGCGTTGGCTCCCTATCTGGTTGGCTGAGTGTTGGCGGTAAAGTATGTAGGAGTTGTGATCGGCGTATACAGTGCCACACATAGTAGCTGTAAGATAAGCCCAGTAATCGTGGGGAATACCGGAATTCAGCTCCAATTTTCCCAACAGGAGAAGCAGTTTACGATTAAATATGATCGTGCATCCTGTGGCATAGTTACGTATCAATGCCCCTTTCGGAGTATTGTTGATCATTTGGCTTCTCACCATGCCCAGTTGCTCTCCTTCTTTATAATACGTTAGATTGGAGCAATATAGTTTAGGACCATCCGGTAAAGTGCCTAATGACTCCACACCCTTGTGAAGTTTCTCAGGAAGCCAGATATCATCCTGATCGCAAAAGGCAATATAATCAAATTGAGGATAATCTGAAACAGCCTTAAATATTAGTTCCAAAAATGAATTTTTCCACCCAATGTTGCTACCCCTTAACAGAGTAATGTCAGCAGAGAATTGTTGTTTAAAAGTATTGATTTCCTCCACAGTATTATCTGTGGATCCGTCATCGCGTATCAGCAGCTTAACGCTTACGTCCTTTTGGGCAGCAATACTTTCCAATTGCTCACGGATATATTTTGATCCGTTATACGTTGACATCAATATTAGCACATCTATCTTATGCATATATTCAAGGTATAGTGAATTAAAGGTGAAACCTGAGATCAGAACTTAAGCCACGGCATGAAATCATGGCGAAAAATACGGCTTCTCTCCACATATTGCTCAGGATAAAAAATTGAGGAGTATGGAAGCCAACGAGGAGCCATTGAATAAATGTAATACGACTGAGAGAGGAGAATCAGAGCCATAAACCCACTACGAAGCCATAATGAAAACTCCTCTTTGACTACGAGATTTGCCGCTGCGGCCGTTACAAAAAGAGTGGTGTAATTTGTAAATCTGGAAAAAATGATTGGTATAGCGAATGCACCCATACAGAGTAAAATCTGAAGGAGTAATACTGATTTGAATTTTGGAGATTTATGGTGCAGGGTATAGATAAAGAGGATGGCTATTGCCGGAAGTGCAGTCCTTATTAGCTCTCCTATTCTCCAATTCATATTGAGATCTTGTGCACCTTGCACGTACCAGCTTATGCGTCCTGAAATAGCCGCGATATTGAGAATATCATTGAGCCTTTCTACCAAAGGAGTAATTCCTAGAAAGCAGACACACATACCATAGAATAACACCTTTTTTTCGAGTAATCTTACTAATGGGAAGAAGAAAGTGATGATAGCAGAATAATGAAACATCATGCACACAACACAACCTACATAGTATTTTAGCCAGCTTTTTTCTTCAAGATGCTTATAATTGACAAGGAAAATGCTCACTGCTGCACTTTCTCTTAGCACTTCTGTAGTGAAATAAAGCCATTGTAGAATGATGAAGAAAACGATGCCAAGGAATATATTCTTACATTTTCTATAAATGAAAATAAAAATACCTCCAGTGGTAATCAGAGACATAATCAACTGCAACGGCCAGAATTGGGATGACAATGACTTACATAGGCAACAGATAAGATAATATCCTGGTTCATAGCGTGTTTTAGCTATATAATTGCCAGAAAAAAGTTGTTCCAAAGTAGGTATATTACGGAACTCTCTCATGTAATTGAGAGTGTCAATACCCACCTTGTAGCGAAAGCCGATAAGGAGGATCATGTATGCACCAATCGAGATAAACATAGCTTTCCGCATACCGGGACTGATGCGCGAGTTGATGACAGCTCCGATTATCGCGCATATCAACGCTATCAAATATACCATTGTTTTAACTTGCTTTGTGATTAATTTTAAAACGGAAGGCTAAAGGGTATATTATACAATGTGATATTCAATCTTCCATATCTTCTTCCTCCAGTATTTCCGGTTTCAGGGAGACAGATGTTGTCAGGAATCTATTGATTTCTTTCTTGGTCATCCACATGAAGATGATACAGCTGATTGCCTGGGAAGCTACCAGAGACCATATTACGAAATCCGTACTGACAAATGCTCCTCCTAAAAGCAGTAATATGGTAATTAGGGATTTAATGGTCTCGAGATAGAGAATGTGTTTGGTAACGCCTAAGGTCTTAAGGATATTGCGACAAAGCACCTGCACATTAGCAGGCAAGATGGTGAGTGAGAGGATTTGCAAAATGAATGTTCCTGCCAGCCATTGATCTCCTAATATGATACTGATCATGGGGCGGGCGAATACAATAAACAAAATTGTCACCGCGAGAAGTCCTACAGTCATCAGTTTCAAAAAACGATAATAGAATAACCGTATATCCTCAACTTTTTCATATTTCGCAAGAATCGGGAATATACACTGGTCCATAATAGAGTTCAGTGTACTTTGGCAGAAATTTGTAAGACGGCTCACCTGAGTGTAGTAGCCTGTGAATTCCCGTGAGGCCATTTTGGCAATAATATTGGTAGAAATATTGTTGGCTATGGTCCTTATTGAAGCGGATATAAGAAGGCTGAATCCAAATGAAAACTGATATTTAAAAGATTCTTTTGAAAAAGTCAACGAGGGTAGAAACCTGTTGTATATTTCCATTAAAATCACATTTGCAATGGCCAGCACTATCTGTTGCCATACCAAGGCCCAATAGCCTAATCCTTTTTCAGCCAGCCAGACTGCGGCCAATAGGGAAACTGTACCGGACACAACGTTTATAATGGCATATTCTTTGAATTTCAGGTCGCGGAAAATCATCACGCGTTGCACCACCCTAAAAGCATGAATGATGATCGTTACGCTTATTACCCTTATTACTTCCGTTAAGGCGGGGAGCTCATAGAATTTGGATATCAAAGGGGCTGTAACGTAGAGCACACCATAAAGTACTATACTTACAGCAAGATTGTAGAAGAAAAGGGTGGAATAGTCAGTTTTTGTTACAATTTTCTTACGTAAAAGGGCTCCTCCCATTTCTGAATCTACCATCATTTGGGAGAAGGCCATAAATATCGTCACTATTCCGATTATTGCGAAATCATCGGGGGTGAGTATATGAGCTAATATGATGGTGGAAAGGAGATTGATGCCCGATTGTCCGAACTGTGAAATCCCATTCCATATCAGAGCTGTACGGAAACGCATAGATTAAAGGGAGATGCCCGGTTGAAATAGAAATCTGAAATGTGTTGAATTATTTTGAGTAAGGAAAGTGTGACATGAATTCAGATGACAATAAACTCTATGTGATGTATCGTCGTAATGATATTTATGCTGTATACAGGATACTGTCTTTTATGGTATTTGCAATATAGTGAACGTCATCGTCGGTGACATAGGGGCCGGCGGGGAGACAGAGGCCCCGGCGGAATAGGTCGTCGCTCACGCCATTGACGTAGGCTGGGGCATTCTTATAGACAGGTTGGCGATGCATAGGTTTCCATAGAGGACGCGATTCTATATTGGCGGCATCTAGGGCCATACGCATAGCTTCAACATTGGCGTTAGGTTGGCAATCAGTAATTGCACTGTCTACCTGATGTACAACACCGGCAGCTCCCCCCACCGCACCTTTTACAACTTTTTTGTAGGCTTTCTCTTCATCCTTCACTTTAAGATTCTCGTCAAGCGTGATGGCACAGAGCCAGAAATTGGAATCGTAGCGTGAGGAAGGATTCGTATGGATTGTGATTCCTTCCACATCAGAGAGTAATTCTGAATAAAGTTGCTGTACATGGCGGTGATGAGCGATATGATCATCAAGCACAAACATCTGTCCACGACCTATCCCGGCACAAATGTTGCTCATTCGGTAGTTAAATCCGATTACCTCATGCTGATAATAGGGATATGATTCACGGGCTTGGGTGGCAAGCCAGAGGATATTACGTGCTGAAGCGGCATCACGGCAGATAAGCGCTCCACCTCCGGAAGTGGTAATCATCTTATTGCCGTTGAAGGATAGCACACCATATTCTCCAAATGTGCCCAATGCCTGGCCATCATAGCGAGAGCCGAATCCTTCCGCAGCATCTTCTATTACCGGTATGCCATATTTTTCGCCAATCTCCATTATGCGATCTATCTGATAAGGCATTCCGTATAACGCTACAGGGATAATGGCTTTCGGTTTACGTCCGGTCTTTGCAATTCTGTCTTCAATTGCTTTTTCAAGCAGATCAGGGTCGATGTTCCAGCTTTCACGTTCCGAATCCACGAATACGGGAGTGGCGCCAACATACGTGACCGGATGACTTGATGCGCAGAAAGTGAAACTCTGCACCATCACTTCATCACCGTGTCCCACCCCACAAGCCACAAGAGCAAGATGGACTGCTCCTGTGCCTGATGAAAGTGCCACAACTTTACGGTCAAGAGAGGGTTGCCCATTACGCTTGTTGACGAAGTTTGCCAGATCCTCTTCAAATCCATTGACATTGGGGCCCAACGGCACTACCCAATTGTCAGCAAATGCTTCTTCGATAAATTTCATCTCTTTCCCACCCATATGGGCCAGACATAACAGGATTCTCTCTCTCATATTATTGTAGTATAATTTTTTCAGTTAAAGTATAGTTTTTTAGTTGTGGCCATTGAATTTCTCCATAGTGGCCGCAGTTTCAGAACTGATGCCTTCTCTTTTGAGAACCTTAGAGATGGTCTTGGTTATGACCTTGCAGTCTGTGGCAAAAGAGAGGTGATCTACATACCAGACATCAAGTTCAAATTTCTTTTTCCATGAAATCAGGTTACGTCCGTTGCATTGTGCCCAACCAGTAATTCCCGGTCTCACTTCGTGACGACGAGCCTGTTGCATTGAATATAGTGGAAGATATTCCACAAGGAGAGGCCGGGGGCCAATAAGCGACATTTCTCCTTTCAGTACATTCCACAGCTGAGGCAATTCATCGAGTGAAAGGGAGCGTATGAACTTGCCCACCTTAGTAAGACGTTGGTCATCCGGAAGGAGCTCCCCCGATGCATCTCTCTCTTCAGTCATGGTCTTGATTTTCCATATCTTGAAGATTTTCCCATCTTTCCCGGGACGAGATTGAAAGAAGAATACACCTGGTATCTTATTTTCCGCTTTTATGAAAATCGCGGATAAAAGGATAAAAGGCGAGGCTACCACCAATCCTATCCCGGATGCTACAATATCAACCGATCGTTTAAAAAAATTTCTATACAGGTTCATGGTTGATATTTGCATTATTTATTGGTAGTCGTATTCAAAGCTTTATCTATCTCATCAAGATAGGCCTTGATCACGATGTTTCGGTCAAACTCTTTTTCCATTTTTCGCCGTGCAGACTTTCCCATCTCTTCCCGGGCGGAGGGAGAAAGACTCAGGAATTTCTCGATTGATTCAAAGAGCCCTTCCCGATCTTTTTCTTCAAACAGGAATCCGGTGACATCCTCTTCCACAGCCTCCTTGCATCCGTAACGCCGTGTCGCGATGATGGGGCGACCCACAGCAGAAGCTTCAAGGATTACGTTTGACATTCCCTCGGGATAATAGGTGGGATGAATGAGGCATGCCGATTCGGCGATAAACGGACGCACATTATACTGTAGCCCGTGATAGATGACAATACCTTGGTCTTGCAATTCCTTTAGTCTCGAAGAGTAGTCATCTTCACAGAACCCGAGAATATGAAATTCTACATCTTTCCTCTTACTTCTGAAATACTCTGCTGCGGAAAAATATTCTTCAATCCCTTTCTCTTTGAGAAGCCGGGATATAAAAAGAAACTTTACAACCCCCTCTTTAATGTAGGGTGCCGGAGTGAAATCCTCAAGATTTACTCCTGAACCAGGTATGATTCGGTGTGGCGCTCCCACGATGTTATGAGTGGTGAAGAAATGCTCATTACCTTGGTTTTGAAAAAATATACAAGCTGCTTTGTGCAACGCAAATCTGTATAATCCAACAGTCAATTTCTGGAGAATTCCCGGGGTCTCTACTGCGCTCCCTAAACCTGTGACATTGGCTATGAACGGGATACCCGCAAAGGAGGCTGCCATACCGCCATAAACGTTTGGCTTAATAGTATATCCTAACACCACATCAGGCTGATATCGTTTTATGAGGTTCCTATAGTGTGAAAAGAGCTTGAGATCTGCTAAAGGATTCATTCCCCGTCGATCAATTTCATATAGATCAATCTCACACCCGAGATTTCTGATGTCGTTGACGCGTTTGCCGTCCGGCAGAGACACGCAAACCTCATATCCGGCAGATATGAAAGCGGTCACTACTTCTTTACGGAAGTTCCATAATCCGATATCGTTGTTGGCTAAAATCAGGATTCTTTTCATCGCAATGTGGTATTAGATTACTTCTCTTCCTGACTCTTTGATTCTGAATCCACTGGAGAATCATGGTCAAGCACCTCGAATCTCGAATGCTGACTCTTGAACTCCGGTACAATTACTTTCATCTGTTCCACCAGTTCCATGTCGCTTGCATAATCCAAAGAGGCGATCAATTGGGTGACCTGTTTCTCAACTTCTGAATATTCAACCTCCCTAACTTTAGCCACCTTGATTTTTGGATGGAATGTAGGCAATGTCTTTTCCTCATTGTTGAGTACTTCCTCATAAAGTTTTTCCCCATCCCGAAGACCAGTGAATACAATATCGATATTGCGTGCGCCACTCAGCTTGATCATGCGCTTTGCAAGATCGACAATTTTGACGGGTTGTCCCATATCGAATACAAAAATCTCACCTCCGTGGCCGATGGTGCCTGCTTCAACCACAAGTTTGCAGGCTTCCGGAATCAGCATGAAATAGCGTATGATGTTCGGATGAGTCACTGTGACCGGACCCCCCGATCTGATCTGCTGTTGAAAAAGCGGGATTACCGATCCATTTGAGCCTAATACATTGCCAAAGCGCGTGGTGACGAAGCCGGTGATGCCTTCGATCATACCATTTTTGATTGCATTGTCAAGGCTTTGAACATACATCTCGCAAATTCGTTTTGAGCAACCCATAACGTTTGTTGGGTTTACCGCCTTGTCTGTGGAGACCATCACAAACTTCTTCGTCTTATATTTCACAGCGAGGTCAGCAATGATGCGTGTGCCCTTGACGTTGTTGTATATGCTCTGATATGGACTGTCTTCCATCATAGGCACGTGTTTGTAGGCTGCCGCATGGAATACGTAGTCGGGGTGATGCTCCTTGAAGAGACGCTCCATGAAGACTGTATCCGTTATGCTTGCTACAATGGTATGAGCCACGACATCGGGCCATTTTTGTTTCAGCATGAGGCGGATATCGTGCATGGGAGTTTCAGCCTGGTCAACAAGTACAAGGGAAGCAACTCCAAAAGCGGCAATCTGACGGACCATTTCTGATCCTATGCTTCCTGCTGCGCCAGTAATCATTACTACGTTATTTTCCAGAAGCTCGCCTGCGGCTTTCAGGTCAATCTGTATGCTGTCTCGTGGCAACAGATCTTCTACGTCTACCTGATGGAAGTCGGAAAGATTCATATCCTCGTCAAGGCTCCACTGGCGGGCCGGGGGCATGATATAAATCTGAATGCCACTGTCAACAAGCTCGTTGACAATCTTTTCGTTGTTTCTAAGTGTGTCCATCATGGTGGGTGACACCAATAGGTTGGTCACCCCCTTCATCAGCATCGTATTCGGAAGAGACTCATCAAAACCATAGGTCTTCATACCATACATCCGGCGGTTAGTAAAACCTGCCTGATCCGGTATAAGGCCTACAATCTGAAAAGGCGTAAACATCGGGGAGAGTATAGCTTTACTTACCCTTTCTTCATTATCTTTAAAGCCTAAAACAAAGGCTTTCCCTCTAAGGTCGGGATGCAATACGTTCTCATAGATCACTTTTGCAAGAAATCTCAAAAGCCACATGAATATGATTACAATCACGCCTGCCACACACAGACTCCAAGGAGAGAAATAAACGGTCCAACCAAATGGGTGGAGCAGAAGCTGCAAAAAGAAGGCCAGGATTAGGGCAGAGACAACGGCCTGACACACACGTATCAAGTCGGATGTGGAGGAATAGCGTATTATCCCGTCGTAGGTGTGAAAAAATCTGAAAGATGCAAGGAAACAAACAAGAAAAACAGCGATAGATATAAGAAGGGGTTGAAACATGGTGGCAACCTCGTCTGCACCATTGAACAGAATAAACGAGAAAAAGAGAGCAAGGACCACAAAGCTGCAGTCAATCGCCAGAATGCACCAGTATGGTAGGGAATTTCTGGAGAAATACCATCTTATCAGTTTATTCAGATAATTCATTGAGGTCACAGTTAGTCTTGAGTCTGTAATTAATAAACTCCAATATGAGGATAATAGTATTTTAGGACTACAAAGTTATTTAAATTTTTTTAAGTATCTGTAATAAAAAAATCTGTTTCTTTGTGGGATACCGTTAAAATGGTAATCATGAAGATTAGTTTGGAGGATAAAAGCTTAAAAAATCTTGCAGAATTCATGGATTCTTGCGAAATTTGCTTAATTTTGAATTCATATACCTGCTATTGATTGATGGCGATGCAGTGGATAATTAGTTTAGTCTTAGATAAAAGATTATTTTGCAAATGGAATATCATAAAGATGACAGGGTCACGCTATATGGTGCGGGAGGACATTGTAAAGTGGTGATTGACATTCTGAAAGCTTCGGGCCTGGGTATAGAAAAAATACTTGATGATTGCCCAGTTGGTGATACGTTTATGTCTTATCCCTTGTCTGTCCCTGTAGACTCAGTTAATTCAGCTATAATCACAATAGGAAATTGTAATATCAGAAAGAGGATAAGTAAAAAACTTAAAGTTAAAAATTATATTACGCTGACTCATCCCTCTGCCGTAGTCTCTCCTGAATCTACAGTTGGTGAAGGCACTGTGATTATGCATGGTGCAATTGTTCAGTCCTCCTCTTCAATCGGAAAACATTGCATCCTTAATACAAGATCATGTGTTGAGCATGACTCAATTATTCACGATTTCGTACACATTGCTTCAGGTGCTACAGTATGTGGGGGAGTAGAAATCGGAGAATGTACGTGGCTTGGAGCGGGAAGTGTAGTGAAACAGGGCATAAAAATTGGTTCAAACTGCATGATTGGAGCAGGTTCGGTAGTGGTAAAAGATATCCCTGATGATGTGGTAGCTTATGGCAATCCATGCCGTGTGATACGTAAAAATGAATAAAATATATCTTAATTATCCATTATGGCCAGATTATCTTTCTTAATCCTTATATTAGGTTTCGTTCTAAACCTGTCTGTTGCTCAGGCTCAGACACAAACTTCGCAGTCGGCCAATTCCACAGACCGTCTATCTGTTCGTAGTGCATATCAATCTCCTACACCTGGAGAAATTCCAATCATAGCATCTACTGTCTTCAATAGTAATATCGGACCCCAACCCAGTGATTTAACAGGGGTTAAGGAGTGTGGCTTCAATGTCTGCATGGAGAATTCCACACCTGAAAGATTCGTTAAGCTGTTGGAGTATATGGAGGGAACTGGCCTTAAGCTCCTTCTCCAGGCAGATCCTTTTATGTATTATTCCTCCAGCAATAATACGCAGTGGAAACAAACTCTGCCTGAGCTGGTGAATAGATTCAAGGATAATCCCTTGTTAGGGGGTTGGAAATTTAGTGATGAACCGAAATGGGAGGCTCTCACTAACTTGAGACAACGTTATGATCTTCTTGAGAAGTGCGATGCCAAACATCTTATCTATATTAATCTTGTAGGGCAGATAGCTCCAGTCTTCACCGGCGCCTGCAAGACTCTGCCACAATATCTTGATTCTATTCAGAATCATTTGCCAATGGATGTATGGAGTTTTGACTTTTATCCCATAATTATAAGGCAAGGTAAATTACTTGTAGAATACAAAGGCTTCTACGCAGCGCTCGAAGCTTTCTCAGCAAAAGCCAAGGAGACTGGCAAACCGATGTGGTCGTATCTTGAAAGTATGGAATATGTGATGAAGAACCACTCCAGACCGGCCGCCACTGTGCCTTATCTGAGTTTTGCGGCGTTTTCCTCCTTAGCTTATGGTGCTCAGGGAATTCTTTATTGGACATATTGGCAGCGTCCCTCGGAGCCGGGTGTCATAGAGCATTTGCCGGCATTGGTGGATCTTGCAGGCAATAAGACACAGGCTTGGTATGCAGCCCGAAAGGTGAATTTCCAAATCAAGGCGCTTACTCCTGTGTTTCTTGGTGCGGAGATGATGGAGTGTCGCCACACCGGTATGATCGAAATGGAAGGTACGTATCCCTATATCAGCAATTTCGGTCCATTGGAGGAACTTACAAATGATGTGAAAGGAGTATTAGTATCGCATCTGAGAAATAACGGACGTGATTATCTGGTGGTAGTGAACCATGATGTCCAGAAGAAACAGAAGGTAAAGATGAAATTCAGAAAAGACCTTTTAATCAATCGCCTTCTTGCTTCAGATTCCGGGCAGCTATCTGCTCAGAAAGTAAAAAGCAATTATAACGTTACTCTTACACCCGGCGGATATGCCGTGTTTGAGTTCTGATCCATGGTATTAAATTGATGATGAGACGTGTTCTGTTTTTATATGTAGCATGGTTCGTGACTTTATTTTTATCCTCACCCTATTGTAAGGGAGAGATTATTAATCATGAGCATGAAGAGACGGATGTATTGAACACCACATTGGCTTATGGCTTTCCGGTAATTGTAATAACTACGGAGAATGGTGATATGCCGACTGTGGATCTTGTTTCTCCTCCTCCTGGAGCCATGGGAAGTGGTGTGACGAATGCCACTAAAGTGCCGGGAAGCGTGGAAAGATACGAAACAAATGGCACATGCTCTTTTTCAAGTGGAGAATATGTGAAGAAGCAGTCAGGAATGACTGTAAAGATTAGGGGTAACTCAAGTGCACAGTGGGTTCGAAAACCCTATAAGATTAAGTTGCAAAAGAAGAGTGATCTTATGAATAGGGGTGATGCAGCACTTGCGGATAAGAATTGGGCTCTTCTTACCGCAGGGGCCTGGCGCAACTGGATGGCCCTTAAACTCGCATCAACTGTAACTCGTGGCTGGTCGCCTGATTGCGAATGGGTAAATGTGATCTTCAATGGCAGGTATCATGGATTGTATCTTCTTTCTGAGACAATAGAACGTAACAATAAGGCACGAATCAACGTAGCTGATGACGGATTTATAGTTGAGAAAGATCCCTATTGGTGGACTGAAGATGGTGAATACTTGATGTCGGTCTTGAATCCGGCTTACAATTATACCATGAAGTTTCCTGATTTTGAGGCCCTTGATGCCTCTGCCAGTGATTATATACAGTCTACACTCGATCCACTTCTCACCATAGTGTCTAAAGGGGATTATTCGGATTATTTAGATGTTGATTCGTGGGTTGACTTCGTTTTGATGCATGATTTTTTAGGTACTAATGATGCCGGAGGTTGCAATCTTTATTTTACACGCTATGACCGTAACGCCAAAATAGGTCTGGGCCCTGCATGGGATTTCGATACAGCTTCTCAATGTGTCGGGTGGAGTGCCACGCATAAGAGTGAGAGTTATATAAGCCAATTGTTTGCGAATCCCGACCGTAGCTTTGTCAGGAAGTATGTGGAGCGATATGATGAAATATCGGAGGCGGTCTTCTCAATGCTGGAGAGAATGATACAGAATGGCCCTTGTGATGAGGATAAATTCTTAAAACCGAAAGATGCAACTGATCAATTAGTCTCGAACAATATTCTAAGTCATACCACAGCACGCGAGACACTTGGAAAATGGTTACCCTCTCATCGCCTTGCATTAGATAGTTGTGTCCGGAACCTGCGTGAAACTTTTTCATCTGTTTCAAAATCTCGACACACAATTTTAGACGTGGAGTGCTCTGATGGCTATATCCATGTGTCTGGAATGGAGCCGGGAGAATCGTTGCAGGTATATTCCATCGATGGGAGAAGGGTGTTTGAAGGTAATGCAGATTCTGATGGCAGTATCATTAGTGAAAAACAACTTCATCACGGTATCCTTATTATTCTTACCGGCTCAGGTGTAACGACTAAGATAATGATTTGATAAAGTTGACATGTAGTGATAAATAAAATACAGGCTGCGATGCATCGTGCATTGCAGCCTGTATAGATTAATCAGTGTCGATATTGAGGGGCTTTGATTAAGCCTTGCCGTCGGAACCGAGCACGTTGATGATCTTGTGCTTGTAGAGCTTCTCCATCTCGTCGCGAGCCGGGCCGAGATATTTGCGGGGATCGAACTCTGCAGGCTTCTCAGCGAATACCTTGCGAACAGCAGCTGTCATAGCAAGACGGCTGTCGGAGTCGATGTTGATCTTGCAAACGTCCATCTTGGCTGCCTTGCGGAGCTGCTCCTCGGGAATGCCGATAGCGTCGGGAAGCTTGCCGCCGTTCTCGTTGATGATCTTGACATACTCCTGGGGAACGGAAGATGAGCCGTGGAGCACGATGGGGAAGT
>CAZUNU010000019.1:0-4033 GCA_964622105.1 uncultured Sangeribacter sp.
CGTCGCGCAGATGCTGCACCACCTGCAGGCTCCGGCTCTTCTTGTCGATATAGAGCGGCAGCGTGTCGCCGGGGAAGTAAATCTCCTCAAGTCTCTTCGCTATGCCCACGAGGGCTACCTCGCCGCGTATGCCCATTTCATCGAAGGCCTCCACCGCGGCACTGAGCTGTCCTTTTCCACCGTCGACCACCACAAGCTGCGGCAACGGCTCCCCTTCGGCCATCATGCGCGAGTAGCGCCTGTGGAGCACCTCTTTCATCGACGCGAAGTCGTTGGCGCCCTCCACGGTCTTTATGATGAAATGGCGGTAGTCGCGCTTCGAGGGCTTGCCGTCGCGAAACACAACGCAACTCGCCACGGGATTCGTACCCTGTATATTCGAGTTGTCGAAACATTCTATATGGCGCGGCTGGACATTGAGGCGGAAATCGCTTTTCATCTGCTCCATGAGCTTCTCCACACCTTTCTCGGGATCCATCTTCTCGGCCATCTTCTCCTTATCGGCCATGTACTGGCGCACGTTCTTCATTCCCACATCGAGAATCTTTTTCTTGTCGCCGCGCTTGGGCACGATCATCTCCACGCCCTCCAGCTCCGCATCGGGAAGGAACGGCACCACCACCCTTTTGAACTCACGGTCGAAGCGGCGCCCGACCTCTCCCATGGCGAGCGAGAGGATCTCGGCGGGAGTCTCGGCGAGGCGACGCCTGAACTCCATGTTGAGACTCTGCACCACGGCTCCATGATGAAGGTGCATGAAATTCACATATGCCGAATCTCCCGACTCGTCATAGGCAAACATGTCGCAGTCTTCCTCCTCGGCCACCCCGATCACCGACTTGGCATTATAGCTTCTGACAATCTCATATTTTTCCTTCACGGCCTGCGCCTCCTCAAATTTCCAATTCTCGCTGAGGCGCGCCATCTCATCTTTCAGATATTTCTCAAGCACCACCGTCTCGCCGTTGAGGATCTGGCGCACCTGCGCCACATACTTTCCATAGTCCTCAGGCGAGATGAGTCCGCGGCAGGCACCGCTGCATTTCTTGATATGGTAGTCGAGACAAAGGCTGAACTTTCCCCTGGCTATGCTTTTCTCTTCGAGCGCATGGCGGCAGCTGCGCAAGGGATAAACGTCGCGTATTAGCTGGAGCACCACCTTCGCCGCCTGCTGATTGCTGTAGGGGCCGTAATATTTTCCGTCGATGTCTTTCTCGCGGGTCATGAACACGCGCGGATAAAGCTCCTTTGTCACCACGATCCAGGGATAGGATTTGTCATCTTTGAGGAGCACGTTGTAGTGCGGCTGATAAGCCTTGATCATGGCGTTCTCCAGATGGAGCGCATCCTGCTCCGACCCCACCACTATGAAACGCATGTCTACGATATTCCTCACGAGGAGATTGGTGCGCACCGAATCGTGGCGGCGGTTGAAGTAAGACGATACCCTTCTCTTCAGGCGCTTCGCCTTACCCACGTATATCACCTTTCCATGCTTGTCGATATACATGTACACGCCCGGTGCCTCCGGCAGATTCAGAATCTTCTCGCGGAGGTGGGCGCCGGGGCGATTGTTGAAGAGGTCATCGCGGGTACGGTCCGGCACGATCTCAATATCGAATTTCCCCATTTTATCGATATCCCTGCCCGTGTCGGCGAGAAGGCGGTCGATCGTAGCTTTCACCTCCGCCGAATTCTGAGCCTCGGTAGAATGGGAAATTTCTGTTGTATGTTGAAGTTTTTCCATAATCACAGTTTAAGAGGAGAGCTTGTCTGCCTGAGAAGAGAGCTTGCCGGTTTAAGGCAGGGGTTGCCTCTTCAGCCGACGGTTTATTCATCGGGCTGCCATGCGTGGCAGCCCGATGAAATCGGAAGTATCAGTGCTGATAGCGCCTCAATATTTAAGGAGCGTGGTCACTTCACAATCGGCAGGGAGATGTTCGCGGCCATTGAGTGCCGTCAGCTCCACGATAAAATTGATGTAGATTTTCTTCGGGTTCATGCTCTTCACGAGTTCATAGCAGGCCTCCATAGTACCTCCGGTAGCGAGCAGGTCGTCGTGGAGCACCACTACATCGTCAGACGTGATAGCATCGCTATGGAGCTCGATGGTATCGACGCCATACTCCTTCGCGTAAGCTTTCTTCACAGTCACCGACGGAAGTTTGCCCGGTTTGCGTGCGGGCACGAATCCGCAGCCGAGTTCATATGCAAGAATACTACCTCCGATGAAACCGCGTGATTCTATACCCACGACCTTGGTGACACCCTTGTCTTTGTAGAGTTTTGCCAGCTCGCGGCTCATGAGATGAAGAGCCTCGCCATTTTTAAGCATCGTGGTGAGATCGCGGAAAATGATTCCCTTCGAGGGAAAATCGGGCACATCGCGAATCATTGATTTCAGTTCTTCGAGTTCCATAGTTGAGTTGTTATTTTAAATTTAGGAATAAACATTTTTGAAATTGTTCCACGTGGAACACAATTTTCGGTTGTGATTGTCACACGCAACCTGCGCATTGTTTCACGTCAGCGGTTGAGCAAAGGCAGCGCAAGCAGCGGATGAGTTGGATCATCATGTCAGCGGTTGAGCAGGACAAGGAGGATGTTGATGTCGGCAGGCGATACTCCTGGAATGCGTGACGCCTGCCCTATCGTGGCCGGGCGTATGGCCGAGAGTTTCTGGCGCGACTCCGTGGAGAGTGATGTCAGCGAATGATAGTCTATCCCCTCCGGGATCCTGACGTATTCCAAGCGACGTGCCTTCTCAGCCAGATCTCGCTCGCGGGCTATGTAGCCGCCATACTTGATCAGTATCTCGGCCGCCTCCACTATCTCCTCGCGGCGCTCCTCCGGAATTTCCTGCAGACGCTTGTGCAGGCGCGACACGGCTTTCTCCAGATTGGCGAAATTCAACTGAGGGCGCTTCAGCAGCTCCACCATCCGCACCGAAGCCGACAAGGGGGTTGTGCCCAACGCTTCAAGTTCCGCGTTGATCTTGTCTCCCATTTTCACGGTGAAGTTCTCACACCATTCTATCAGCTCGTCTCTCTCCTTGCGCTTGCTCTCCATGGCCGCCAATCGCTCTGGAGTGGCCAGACCGATACGGGCGCCTTTAGGCGTGAGTCTCATGTCGGCGTCATCCTGACGGAGCAGGATGCGATATTCGGCACGCGACGTAAACATGCGGTAAGGCTCATCCACGCCCTTTGTAACCAAGTCATCGATCAGCACGCCTATATAAGCCTCGTCTCTGCCAAGAATCAGGGGCTCCTCACCTTTCACTGCAAGGGCTGCATTCACTCCGGCCATCAGGCCCTGAGCCGCCGCCTCCTCATAGCCGGTGGTGCCGTTCACCTGTCCGGCGAAATAAAGGCCCTCCACAAGTTTGGTCTGAAGGTCATGGGTAAGCTGCGTGGGATCGAAATAATCATACTCTATGGCATAGCCGGGACGATAGAAATGCACGTTTCCCAACGCCGGCACTTTCTGAAGCGACTCCAACTGCACCCTCCAGGGCAACGAGCTCGAGAAGCCGTTGATATAAAATTCCTGAGTGGTCTCCCCCTCCGGCTCAAGGAAAAGCTGATGACTCTCCTTGTCGGCGAAGGTCACTATCTTAGTCTCTATGCTCGGGCAATAACGGGGGCCGATGCTTTGGATCTGGCCGTTGTATAAGGGTGAATCCGCGAGGTTATCGCGAAGCACCTCATGTGCCTCCGGATTAGTATGGACAATAAAACAGCTCCTTGGTTTAAGCGTGCGCCCGACGCCGGGAAGAAACGAGAACTTGTGGAAGTCGCGCTCCACGAGTTCCACTGCAGGCTCCCCCTTTTCATCGGCATCGGCCCCTGTCAGCGCCAACACCTTGTCGTCGCCATCCTGACGCTCTGTAAGCGAGAAGTCGATCGACCGTGCGTCTACCCTTGCCGGCGTGCCTGTCTTCATTCTCAAAGCCGTGAAACCGATCTCACAGAGCTGTTCCGTAAGTCCCTTGGAGGCCGATTCCGAAATTCTTCCTCCCTCAATCTTGGTG
>CAZUNU010000019.1:4043-6336 GCA_964622105.1 uncultured Sangeribacter sp.
ATGAGTCCGTTGAGAAACGTACCCGCCGTAAGGATCACTTTCTTAGCTGTAAACGTGAATCCGAGAGCCGTAGTCACGCCGGCCACTCTCAGTTTGCCCTCCGCCTCCTCAAACTCCATGCCGGTCACCATGTCCTGGAATAGGCTCAGATGCGGGGTACTCTCCAGCACACTTCGCCATTCGCTGATAAACTTCTCACGGTCGCTCTGCACACGCGGCGACCACACGGCCGGACCCTTCGAGCGGTTGAGCATCCGGAACTGAATGGCGGTCTTGTCGGCGATTACGCCCATCTGTCCGCCCAAGGCATCAATCTCGCGCACGATCTGCCCTTTGGCGATTCCACCGACAGCAGGGTTACACGACATCTGCGCCACCCTGTTAAGGTCGGCGGTAATAAGAAGGGTCTCCGCGCCGAGCCGCGCCGAAGCCACAGCCGCTTCACAGCCTGCATGGCCGGCACCCACCACAATCACATCGTAGTCAAATCTCATTTTCTATCTTCATTCACATTGGCATCCAGGCCAACGAATTTACATTCACATCGGCATCCGCGCCAACGAATTTACATTTCGCTCCAAATTTTCAGGGCGTCGTTCTCTGCCCTCTCCATTATCTCGCGCTCACCGGGACCTTTGTCGTCGATGCCGCAGAGATGCAGCACGCCGTGGGCAATCACGCGCAGCAGCTCGCTCCCGTAATCCACGCCCAACTCATCGGCATTGCTTGCCACCGTGTCGAGCGAGATAAAGATGTCGCCGCCGATTTTGTTGCGGTAGGTATAATCGAAAGTTATGATATCCGTGAAATAATCATGCTGGAGAAATTCGCGGTTCACGCGCAGGATCTCCTTATCATCGCAAAAGAGATAATTCACGTTGCCGATCCTGCAATCATGGGCAGCCGCCACCTCACCGAGCCAGCGATCCACCTTAGCATAATCCAGAGCCGGGAGCTCCACATCTTTAACTTCAAATCCGATCATAAAATATAATAATTATTATATTACAATGACATATGTTGCCATAGACATTGCAAAAATACAAAAAAAAACGTCATGACCAACTTTTCAGCCATAATTTTTGGGCTCCGGCAGATTTTGGGTGAATTTCAAAGGCTGTCAACTGAAAACAGCCCGATTCCCGATTTTTCAGAAAAATCGGCGAAGCATGTTTATAAATCATATAATTAATTATTTTACAACATATTACGCCACATTTCACCCAAAATAAGGCCACTGAGAATCGAATAAACCTCTTCTCCTTGCCCCTCATAAGCAATTTTCAGCAAACTCGAATCATAAATTGCTACAAAAAAACAGGCGGAATTTGAAATCTTATAAAAAAAACGTAACTTCGCAATAACAACAGAAAAACCCATAGTTTACACAAAATTTTTAAACTCACATAAAAAAACACACAGCACTATGAAACCGATAGCAATGATCACAGGCGCCACAAGCGGCATCGGCCTCGCCTGCGCCGAAAGATTCCACAAGGCCGGATACAGAGTCATCATAACGGGCCGCAACGTATCGCGCCTGAACGAACTCAAGGACCGTTGGGGTGACGACGCCTACCCTCTCATCTTCGATGTGCGCGACCGCGAGACAGCCATCATGGCCGTAAAGGCACTCCCTCCTACATGGCAAGACATTGAAGTGCTCGTCAACAATGCCGGACTCGCACTCGGTCTTGATCCGGAGTATGCCGGCGACTATACCGACTGGGACGTGATGATCGACACCAACATCAAGGGACTCCTCACCATGACCCGTGAGATTGTGCCCGGCATGATCGCGCGCGGCAAGGGCCACATCATCAACATCGGCAGCGTGGCCGGCGATGCGGCCTATGCCAACGGCAACGTATATTGCGCCACCAAAGCGGCTGTGAAAGCCATTACCGACGGACTCAGGATCGACGTGGCCCACACACCGCTCAGGGTGACCCTGCTCAAGCCCGGACTTGTGGAGACCAACTTCAGCAACGTTCGCTTCCATGGCGACGACGAGCGGGCCGACAACGTCTACAAGGGCATCACGCCCCTGACAGGCGACGACATCGCCGACGCCGCCCTCTATGCGGCTCAGGCTCCGGCCCACGTTCAGATAGCGGAGATGCTTATCCTGGCCACCCATCAGGCCAACGGCAGCGTCATCGTCCGCTCCTGAGCCACGCCGCCACAACACCTCTTATACCGCCAAAATGACTGAAACATGACTGAAAAATAACTGAGATATGACTGATATATGACTGATATATGACTGATATATGACTGATATATGACTGAT
>CAZUNU010000019.1:6436-10145 GCA_964622105.1 uncultured Sangeribacter sp.
TATATGACTGATATATGACTGATATATGACTGATATATGACTGATATATGACTGAAATATGACTGAAAATGATTGAAAAAGACTGAATAATGACTGAAATATAACTGAAAAGGGACTGAAATATAACTGAAAAATGACTGAATGTGGTTTTGGAGCCATTTTCAGTTATTTTTCAGTCATTTTTTACTTGCACCATCTATCGGAATATGCTATATTTACCACCGAATTTATTATTAGCACCGGAAAAACTCTAATGAGAAAACTAATTCTGACATACCTGATTGTTTTTGTGAGCGCAGTGGTCTATGGGGAATCCAGAGCTACAACTTTTACTCTTGACAAAGCCCTTGTAAAGGTGGTGTATGAACGTCTTATGGCCCGTGACACACTGGATCCTCAGAATATAAAATCCGATTATTTGACCTTGCAGGCCGGTAAAAAAGGCACTGCCTTCTATTGTGAGGAACTTAGGAGGGAAGACAGTCTGGAAAAAGCCAGTGCTGAATATATGATACAAACGCTCAAGGACAAAGAAAAAAATAAAAGGATTGCAAGACTGGAAAAGGAGGTTGTGTTTAGAAGATACGACTTAAATCAGACGTGGAGTCACCTACGCTTTGACATAACCAACTGGATTCTGTACGAAAATCTTGAAAAACCTGAATGGAAGATTACAAATGAGACCGATATCGTCTTAGGATTTCTTTGCATCAAGGCGACTACCTTTTTTAGAGGCAGGGAATGGACAGCCTTCTTCACCCCGGATATACCTGTTCCTGAGGGTCCATGGAAACTATGCGGCTTGCCAGGACTGATTCTGAAAGCATATGACTCTAAAAAGCATTATAGTTATGAGGCGAAAGACATCAATACCTCTTCTCCCGGTCTTGTGGAATACTTTAATCTACGAGACAGATCAGTGCTCAAAGACAGAATAAAGGCTTTGTGTCTGCGTAAGAAGGCATTGTCGGTAAACATTGCTGATATAATCTGCGCAGCAAGGGGAATAAAGAGAAATCCTAAAAGAGTGGAAGAGGATAAAAGGAATGCTAACCATGACTTTGAGGAAATCGATTACCCACACACTCCTCAATCAGAAAAAGCAAAGAAATAATGCCTCCGTTCGCGTAAAAGAACGGAACATCGTAATATGAATCAATAGCTTTTTATGAGATTTCTCACCTTGAAATATTTACTCCTCTTTCTCGTGGTGCTATTCGCTTCAAATGGCTTCGCGAATATCATTGAGGATAAGGAAGCGGCTATTCTGGAAGTTCATTATGTCAAAACTGCCGTGTCGGATACACTGAAAGGTAAAAGTCATTCTGACCCAATGACACTGAGAATCGGAAAGACAGCCTCAATGTTTTATCCCACAAAGGGAATGTGGGCCGATTCTTTATTAAATACAAATTTTGCTTTATATCAGAAGCTATATAAGGATTTAAATCCTCGCGGAAGCGAATACACCCCTATGGGTGGTATAGAAAGAGAGTATCTTTTCCGTAACGTCCACGATGGAGAGACTCTGGTGTTCAGGGCTATTGCCGGAACACGATGCAGCTATACCGAGCCCACAGAATCACCCGTCTGGAATGTTACCTCCGAATCTAAGAAAATTATGGGTTATGACTGCCTGCTTGCTACCTGCGACTTCAGGGGCAGACGATGGAAGGCATGGTTCACACCTGATATCCCTGTCAAGGAGGGTCCGTGGAAGCTGTTCGGTCTGCCCGGTCTTGTCTTGGAGGCCGCTGACGACAAGGGCCATTACTCATATCTGGCAACAGCAATCTACACCAATAATCTGATGCCAGTTGGAATAAAGCTTTACATACACGACGATCCGATCAAGCTCAAATCAAGACAAGAGTTTCTGCAGAGGATGTATCGGGAATATATCAAAGGGCATTTTTCAGCATCCATGAACGCAATGTTCGGCAAGGGAGGCAATACCAAACCCACGGAGGGCCATTACGATTATCAGGAGCGTGATTATCCACACATTTCTAAATGAGTGGATGATAAGGAATCAGGTAAGAGCGAGACGCACGATAAACGCCTTAGCCTCCTCGGAATCATTCCGAGCCAGCTTTTCCTTAAGTCGCCCCTTTACTCCATAGACTGTATTGAGTGTTTTCTTATTCAATAAAATCGCTATGGCCTCATTAGAAAGACCAATGAACGTATACATCGCGAAAGTGTAATGTTCCTTGGGAAGATCCGGGAAAGTAGTTCGGAAACGTTTCATCCAGTCATCACAATATTCATTGATCATCCTTTCCAATTCCTCCACATTCTTCTCACTTCTCAGATTTTCCAACTCTTTAACCAAATCTCCCTTATTTTTCCCGGTCGGCTCAGAATTGCGAAACCATAGCTCATACAGACTGTTCAATGGCTTCAGTCGATCTTTTAAAAGGCTTTGAATTCTCTCTGCCGCTTCCTTCTCCCTGATATCTGCTTTCTCGTTAAGTGATTCCACATCTTTTCTCAATGTGGTCACTTCCAATCCAATCAATTTATTTTCGCGACTTTTTGCCCTCAACCGGACGAATACCCACAACAGTAGTCCCAAAAATATCACAGTCAACGAGATACTCAAACTTATGAGAAGGAACTTCGCTTGACGTTCAGCGGCATTCTTCTCCTGCTCAAGATTATAATTTTCCCGGAGTGAGTCTATCAATTCACTCGTGGCAGGATGACTTAACAGACTGTCATTTTCTGCCATCATCGCACTCCCGAATTTCGAAGATTTCTCATAAGCTTTACGATAATCGCCATCCATAGCGGCTATCCGTGCCTCCAAATCAAGAGCCCATATCGAATCAAGAGGCTTCTTAGCTATGGGTCTGATTTTGGCAAGTGCATCAGTTGCCTTCTCCCTATCCCCTGTCGCAATATAATTTTTTCCGATTATATACCATACGTTTGCCCCTATTCGTCTTCCTTTCTCAATTGCTTCCTCATACAACTGAACCGACTTCCGGGGATTGCCCTGAAGATAAGCCAGCCAAGGACGATAGAAATTTAATCGAGAAATGTATTGAGGGTTATTATCAGGACGCACTGAATCCAGAAAGCCGATCAACCCTTCTGCCTCTTGCAATCGGTTGTTACGGGCAAGGGCTTCTATCAAATCAAGATTGGCCCAAGCCTCATGAAGCACCAAATTTCCCATTTTATAATTCTCGACCTCCAATTCTGCCCATTTCAACTGATCCTCAAATATGAAAAGCCGTCCATTGATATATGCCAATTCACGTGCGGCCATACCTGCACTCTTATACTCCTTCAACTTCTCAGCCAGATCATAAGCAAAAAATAGAGGAATCATCGCCTCCTCAAACTTATTTTGCTGACGAAGAGCCATTCCATAATATAATTTTGACAATACCTCCAATGAATCTCTTCGCCCATTATAGTAGCTCATCACTACTTTTGCAATTGAGTCTGATTCAATGTTTCTGTGCTGTTTGATCTCGGCCTTCTCTCTAAGCAGAGCGTGAAGCAGCTCTCTTTCTCTCCCTGTTCCGTCCATTTTCATACTATCAAGTATAAGCTGAGCCATTGCCGGATCTGAATCCATAAGTGCATCAGCAGAGTCTAATGCGGTGTCTATTTCATTGTGACAACTTGAAAGGATAGCCACGATTATTCCAACAATTAAGAAGAATCTATTAGATATTGTCTTCATAAAGGATAT
>CAZUNU010000019.1:10245-24317 GCA_964622105.1 uncultured Sangeribacter sp.
CGTATGATAACTTTGTGGCAAACCAATACTTAACAATTATGAGAAAACTAACCTTACTTCTAATCGCCTTGTGTTTTATTCTCCCTTCGTACGGAGATGGTGATGTGCCACCTACTACACCTCCACCGACAACTGAGAAACTGGATCCCATCGAAGATGATACAAATCCTAATGCCGCACCTCAGGATTTAAGGGGTTACAGCATCTACTGTTCAGTACGCGGCAACCAAGCTACCGTATATTCTCCGAATTCTATATGTGGAGAGATTTTGGCACTTGATGCTGTCACAGGCGCACCCATATGTAATGCCTTCACAGACCTCGGGGGCGGCTATTCTTTCCCACTTACAACCTCTCATCTCATTATGCTATACGTCACAGTGGACAATATAACCTACTACTGTGAGATCTGACCTTACCGCATTTATAAGATTCTGGTGAGTGATCAAACCAGAAGGATGCTATTTGAGGTCAACTAACGGCTTATTGAATCAGTAAATATAGTCATGACATATTTTGAGAGGCAGCCATTGAAACGACCTGCAAACGCAAAAAACATTCGCGTACAAGTAATGTATAACCCCAAATCCAATGAATCATGAAAAGACTTAATATCATTGACCTTGGTCTGATTTTAGGCGGTGAAGATATAGTACCAGTTGATGACTGTGCGGCTCTTCAGATCGAAATTAACCTGGAAAGTGAAGACTGGACACCTGAGGACTTCGACATATGGGTAGATGAAATGATCGAGGCAGGATGCTATCATTACGAAGTGACCCCATAAATCCCCCTCTCCTAACTAGCCGCATACTCTTATGGTCTATATCATATCTTGATTACATCCTGGGCCTAAGAGTATAGCGTTTTCAAAGTAAAATACAGGGCACTCCTTCGCACGATGGTCCCTATAAGGCTCCTGTTTGTGTAATAGCAATAGGAGTGCCCTGTATTCCACCATTAAATCTAAGATACTTTTTGATGAGAAAACTAATCCTTACATACCTGATTGTTTTTGTGAGCGGAGTGGTCTACGGCCAATCCACTCCCACAACTTTTACTCTTGACAAGGCTCTTGTAAAGGTGGTGTACGAACGCCTTATGGCTCGTGATACTCTGGATCCTCAGAATTTAAAATCCGATTATTTGACCTTACAAGCCGGTAAGAAAGGCACTGCCTTCTACTGTGAGGAACGCAGAAAAGAGGATAGCCTTATCAAGGGAAATATTGATTACATACTGGAACGACGTAAGGATAAAGAAAAGACCAAAAGAATTGCAAGACTTGAACGGGAGGTGGTGTTCAGAAGATATGATCTTAATCAGACATGGAGTCATCTGCGCTTTGACATAAGTGACTGGTTACTCTACGAGCCTCTCGAAAAACCTGAATGGAAGATTACCAATGAGGCGGATGTAATCTTAGGATTTCCTTGCATCAAGGCAACGACCTTTTTTAGAGGCAGGGAATGGACAGCCTTCTTCACTCCGGAGATTCCTGTTTCTGAGGGTCCGTGGAAACTATGTGGATTGCCAGGCCTGATTCTGAAAGCCTATGACTCTAAAAAGCATTATAGCTATGAGGCAAAGGACATCAATACCTCTTCTCCCGGTCTCGTGGAATATTTTAATCTACGCGACAGATTAGTGCTTAAGGACAGGATAAAGGCTTTGTGTAAGCGTAAGAAGGCGCTGTCTATAAGTGTAGGAGATATAATTAGTGCTCAATTTGGAATAAAGAGGAATCCTAAAAGAGTGGAAGAGGATAAAAGAAATGCGAACCATGACTTTGAGGAAATCGATTACCCTCACACCCCTCAATCAGACAAAGCAAAGAAATAATACCTCCGTTCGCATTAAAGGATAGTAATCTGACATTAAGAAAGATCAGTTAAGAGTCGTTAAACCACTAAACTTATCAACACATATTACCAACTACTTCTATAGTCTAAACCTTAGTGTAAACTTATGCTGACGCAGACATTGATTACATACACAAGCCTATTCTTGCGGAAATTCGACAAGACGGCTCTAAGGATATTCCTGGAGACCTCTCCACAATATCCTAATCTGGTGTCTGTGATTCACACTCTGCACTACATGGGCATATCAGCATCAGCCGGACAATGCGATTGGTCTTATCTCCGCAATTTGAAATCACCGTTTCTGCTTCATATGAAAATGAGGGGGAAGGATGCGCTGATTATTGCAAAATATGATGAAGATTCCGAAGGCGTTAAGGTCTACAGCCCTAAAACCAAGAAATGGGAAACAAAAACCGAAAAAGATATTCTGAACGTGTGGGATGGGATCGTGATCTTCACCGAAGCCATCCCATTGAAAAATAAAGTAACAAACTCACCGATTGGTGCAGCAATAGCGGGAGTAGGTATAGGTGTGCTCATTGCTGTAGTTCTGATCCTTTCCAAGGTCTCCATCACTGATATCATGCCATTGATAATTGGCCTTATCGTGAGCGGAATTTCCTATCTTCGGAACTATATCGCTCCGATTTCAGCCATAGAGAAACTTTGCCACATCTCAGAAGCCACAGACTGCCGGAAGGTGGAGGAATCGGCATACAGCTCCATATTCGGCGTGAAGTTGAGTGCTCTGGCGTTCGCTTTTTTTCTCTCCCAGTTAGTGTGTGTCGGCGTCTCAGGATTCATACAGATTCCGCATATGGTGTATAATCTGTATTTCATCTCAACTGTCATGGTGGTGCCGGCAGGTATTTATTCAGCCTATAGCCAGATCAAGGTGACCAAAGCTTGCCCTCTGTGCATTGTCATAGTGCTATGCATGGCAACGGAAGCTATCTTATTTCTACTTTCCGACTCCATGCCAATACAAGCAGGAGCCCTATTGCTTTGGGCATGCACAGCACTGATCATAACAGGCTATCTTCATCTCATAAGGATAGTAAGCGCCAGCAGACGGGATGAATTAGCAAGTCGACTTCAGGCTAACAGACTTAAACGCAAGAAGAGTGTGATGCATTCAGAGAGTATCGGTGTCAATAAGCCATTGTCTCCCCTTTGGTTAGGCAATGAGAAAGCGCCGGTTGAGATCACCACAATTATCTCTCCGGGATGCAATCATTGCCGTAAGGTGGTCGGGAAGTTTCTTGCACTCGTTGAAAAGGGCTACTCATTCCGCTGGAATATTATATTAGGCAGGCGCTCAAAAGAGGATGAGGATCTGATTGGTAATTGGATTCAGCGTTATCTCTCGGATAAGGATAGCTTCAAAGAGTATTTATCCTCTTGGAGCGTCGGAAAAAATCCAAAGTCATCCGGAGTCCGAATCAAGGAATCTGAAGAGGATAGAGTTTCGGAAATCAATCGTATATTCAATCAAGGTATTTCTGAAATGAAAATCACAGGCTTTCCCCGAATCATCAGGAATGACAGGTTGCTCTCCCCTATCTACACCAAAGACGATCTTGAATTCCTGATAATGGATTAACTAAATGTGAAAAAAAATGTCATGACAAATATATGAGAAGCAGGCATTGAAACGACCTGCAAACGCAAGAACCATTCGCGTACAAGTAATGGATAACCCCAAATCCAATGAATCATGAAAAGACTTAACATCATTGATCTTGGTCTGATCTTCGGTGGCGACGATATAGTACCAATTGACGAATGTGCTGCTCTCCAGAATGAAATTAACCTGGAAGGCGATGATTGGAAAGATGAGGACTTTGACATATGGATAAAGAAAATGATAGATGCAGGATGCTATCATTATGAAGTAACTCCATGAACCTTCTCCACGTCCTCCAGAATGCTCTTTTTGTCTACACCTCCATCTTAGGCCTAAGAGTTTAGTGTGTGCAAAGTGGAATACAGGAGCACCAATCGCACTTTTTAACATATAGGATTCCTATGTATCTACTATCTATATTGGTAACCTGTATTCCACTTTTAAACCTAAGAGAATAATTTTATGAGAAAACTAATCCTTACATACCTGATTGTTTTTGTGAGCGGAATGGCCTATGGACAATCCGAAGCCACAACTTTTACTTTGGACAAAGCCCTTGTAAAGGTGGTGTATGAACGCCTTATGGCTCGCGACACTCTGGATCCTCAGAATATAAAATCCGATTATTTGACTTTACAGGCCGGTAAGAAAGGCACGGCCTTTTACTGCGAGGAACATAGAAGAGAAGATAGTCTTGAAAAGAACAATAGAGAATATAGAATGCAACTCCTGAAGGATAAGCAAAAATCTAAAAGACTCGCAAGACTTGAACAGGAGGTGGTGTTCAGAAGATATGACCTTAATCAGACATTGAGCCACCTACGCTTTGACATAACCAACTGGATTCTGTACGAGAATCTTGAAAAACCTGAATGGAAGATTACCAATGGGTCGGATGTAATCTTAGGATTTCCTTGCATTAAGGCAACCACCTTTTTCAGAGGCAGGGAATGGACAGCCTTCTTCACTCCGGATATTCCTGTTCCTGAGGGTCCGTGGAAACTATGCGGTTTACCCGGCCTGATTCTGAAAGCCTATGACTCTAAAAAGCATTATAGCTATGAGGCAAAGGACATCAATACCTCTTCCCCGGGCTTGGTGGAATACTTTAATCTACGTGACAGATCAGTGCTCAAAGACAGAATAAAGGCTTTGTGTCTGCGTAAGAAGGCTCTATCTGTAAGTATTGGGGATATAATTAGCGCACAATTTGGATTTAAGAGGAATCCCAAAGTAGTGGAAGAGGATAAGAAAAATAAAAACCATGACTTTGAGGAAACCGATTATCCACACACAACTCAATCAGACAAAGCAAAGAAATAATCCTCCGTTCACCTGAAAGAACGAACCATCGTAATATGAATCAATAGCTTTTTATGAGATTTCTCACCTTGAAATATTTACTCCTCTTTCTTGTGGTGCTATGCGCTAACCGTGGCTTCGCGAATATCATTGAAGATAAGGAACCGGCTATTCTGGAAGTTCATTATGTCAAAACATCCGTGTCGGATACTCTGAAAGGTAAAAGTCATTCTGACCCAATGACTCTACGCATCGGCAAATCAGCTGCAATGTTTTATCCCACCAAGAAAATGTGGGCTGATTCTTTATTAAATACAAATTTTGCTTTATATGAGAAACTCTATAAGGAATTAAATCCTCGCGGAAGCGAATACACTCCTATGGGTGGTATAGAAAGAGAGTATCTTTTCCGTAACGTCCACGATGGAGAGACTCTGGTGTTCAGGGCTATTGCCGGAACACGATGCAGCTATACCGAGCCCACAGAATCACCCGTCTGGAATGTTACCTCCGAATCTAAGAAAATTATGGGTTATGACTGCCTGCTTGCTACCTGCGACTTCAGGGGCAGACGATGGAAGGCATGGTTCACACCTGATATCCCTGTCAAGGAGGGTCCGTGGAAGCTGTTCGGTCTGCCCGGTCTTGTCTTGGAGGCCGCTGACGACAAGGGCCATTACTCATATCTGGCAACAGCAATCTACACCAATAATCTGATGCCAGTTGGAATAAAGCTTTACATACACGACGATCCGATCAAGCTCAAATCAAGACAAGAGTTTCTGCAGAGGATGTATCGGGAATATATCAAAGGGCATTTTTCAGCATCCATGAACGCAATGTTCGGCAAGGGAGGCAATACCAAGCCAACGGAGGGGCATTACGATTATCAGGAGCGGGATTATCCACATATTTCTAAATGAATTGCTTTTGCCGTGACAGAGTTTTTCAAGAAAGATAAGTTCAAATGGGTGAAGCAGCATGATTCCATGCAGTGCGGAGTGGCGTGTCTGGCCATGATCTGCAGCCACTATGGAAAGCCATACAGCCTCGAATATCTTGACAGCTTCTGCCACGCAAACACTTCGGGAGTATCAATGCTCGGAATTGCCGAAGCAGCCGGGAAATTGGGGCTGGAGACAATGGCTGCAGCCGCCTCAATTGATGAACTCAACGACATTAACTTACCCTGCATCCTACACTGGAACCAGAATCATTTCGTGGTGCTCTACGGAATCACAAAGAAAAAGAATAAGAATCAATACAGGATTGCCGATCCCGCGAAGGGCTTGAGACGCTGCACTCGTGAGGATCTTGAGAACCATTGGATTAGTTCCGTCACCGACGGCCAGCCAACGGGAATAGTGATGCAACTCACGCCTACCAATGATTTCCATAAGCACGTGTGCGACCATAAAACTGAGAAACGCTCATTCCGATTCCTGTTTGGCTATCTGAAGCACTACCACCGTTATTTCATGCAGATTATCCTCGGATTGGCTCTCGGTTGCCTATTGCAGCTCATAATGCCATTCCTCACACAATGGATTGTGGATATCGGCATCCGACACAAAGACATAGGCTTCATATGGCTCGTACTCCTCGGCGAGCTGATGATCGTGATCGGACGCACCGCCACCGACTTCATACGCCGTTGGCTGCTGCTCCACATCTCCATGCGCATCAACATATCGCTCGTCAGCGATTTCTTCATCAAATTGCTCAGGCTGCCCATGGCCTTCTTCGACACCAAACTGATGGGCGACCTCCTGCAACGAATGGGCGACCACACACGGGTGCAGAATTTCCTCACCGGGCAGGTGCTCAACATTGTGTTCACTCTGCTGAGTTTCATGATATTCGGAGTGGTGCTCTTCATCTACGACCCTCTCATTTTTGCCATATTCGCCGCCGGAAGCCTCGTCTACGGCCTTTGGATCACCACTTTCCTCGGCAAAAGGAAACTTCTTGACTATGAGCTTTTCGAACAGCAGGCCAAGAACCAGAACCGCACATATCAGTTCATAACGTCGATGCAGGAGATAAAACTACAAGACTGTGAGCGCCGCAGGAGATGGGAATGGGAAGACACGCAGGCCGATCTATTCGCGGTGCAGATGAAGGTGCTGAAGCTCAAACAGACCCAGGAGGCGGGCTCTATCTTCATAAACGAGGTGAAGAATATCGTGATCACAGTGCTTGCCGCCACGGCCGTGATCAACGGCTCAATGACTCTCGGAGCCATGCTCGCCGTGCAATACATCATCGGTCAGCTCAACTCTCCCGTGGAGCAACTGATGCAGTTCATCTATTCCCTGCAGGATGTGAAGATCTCGCTCGAACGCATCAATGAGATCCACGAGGGAAAGGAGGAGGAAACAAAGGAAAACAGTTGCCAAGCCTTCCTGAAGGAGAAATCAATCGGCATCGATGCCATAAGTTTCAAGTATGATCCTCATGCGCTGAACCACACGCTTGAAGATGTGTCGTTCGATATTCCGGAGGGAAAGGTGACGGCCATAGTGGGCGCCTCAGGCAGCGGAAAGACCACCCTCATAAAGCTCATGCTCGGTTATTACAAGGTGGCTCAAGGCGCCATATCCATTGCCGGAAGGGATATAAACCGGTATAATCTGAAATGGTGGCGCCGCCATTGCGGAGTGGTGATGCAGGATGGGGTGATTTTCTCTGAATCCATCGCGCGGAACATTGCCGTCGATGACAATGAGATAGACGTGACGCGCCTTGAGAAAGCCGCTCGCATAGCCAATATCCATGACTATATCTCCGGGCTGCCTTTGGGCTACAATACGCTCATAGGCCGCGATGGAGTGGGATTGAGCCAGGGGCAGAAGCAGCGTATCCTGATTGCCCGGGCCGTATATAAGAACCCTGACTTCATCTTCCTTGACGAAGCCACGAATGCCCTCGACGCGAAAAACGAACGCACCATTGTGGAGAATCTTGATGAATTCTACAAAGGGCGCACCGTGGTGGTGGTGGCTCACCGGCTCTCCACCGTGAAAAACGCTGACCGGATAATCGTGCTCGACAGCGGTAAGGTGGTGGAGACAGGTAATCATGAGGAGCTTATCAGAAGAAAAGGGAGTTACTACAACCTCGTGAAAAACCAGCTTGAATTGGGCACCTGACCCTTTCTTTCGAGACTGTTGTAATAATCCTCTAAAATAAAATAAAATAATCATTCTAAATATATGAAAACTGATAATACTGCAAACGTAAATATAGAACTTCGTTCTGAGAAGGTGAGGAAGCTGCTGGGCGAAATCCCGCCATCGCTTGTGAGATGGGGTTCGGTGATAATAGCAGTGCTCTTTATCGCCGTATTGGCCGTATTGTGCTTCACTCCTTATCCTTACTCCAACGGCGAATCAATTTTGCAACATTTATTCAATTAAATTTGCTCGTGTAGCTACATTTATTTAATTTCACGATTATTTCAAACTGACTATGCATATGAAATTGCTCCTTTCCATATTCATTGTTCTTTTGGGTGCTTTCATGGGCAGCGCACAGACGCCCGTGAAAGGCTCTGTGGCCGAGGCTATATCCGGCAAACCGCTACCGGGAGTAAACGTGATGGCCAAAGACTTTTCCGGAAAGCTCATCGGTTTCTCCCAATCTGACGACGAGGGCAATTTCTCGCTCGAACTCAGTCAGCCAATGGACTCCCTGATGCTCTCGGCCACAATGCTCGGGCTCAAACCGTATGCCCGGAAAATCAACATTGCCGACGCCCCTTTCACCGTGCTCATGGAGGATGGCTCCATGCAGCTGCAGGAAGTGGTGGTGAAGTCTGACCGTATACGCGAGAGCGGCGACACCATCACCTACAACGTGGCCGCTTTCGCTCAGAAGCAAGACAAGACCATAGGCGACGTGCTCCAGAGAATGCCCGGAATCGACGTGAGCAGCAACGGAAAGATACAGTATCAGGGCACAGACATCAACAAATTCTATATCGAGGGCAACGACCTGCTCGGCGGTAAATATGGCATAGCCACCAACGGCATCGCTCACGACGACATCGGAGCCGTGGAGGTGATGGAGAATCATCAGCCGATGCAGGTGCTCCGCGGACTGAGTTTCTCCGACAAGGCAGCCATCAACCTGAAAATGAAAAACCGCGCCAAGGCCACCATGCTCGTACACGGCACGCTGGGGGGCGGATGGGCTCAGCAGCCTCGCGGAATGCTCTGGCTGGGCGACATATTCACCATGATGGTGACGGGTAAATACCAGATGATCACGACCCTCAAGACCAACAATACGGGCGTAAACGTCACCGACCAACTGATAGATTTCACCACCCCACGGTCTGACGAGACTTTGAAGGGCTACATCTCGCTCTCATCACCCTCCACGCCGAACCTGCAGAGCAACAGAAGCTATTTCAACCGCTCCTGGATGGTGTCGTCGAGTCATCTTCTCAAGACGGCCAAGGGGGGCGAATTCAAGGCGCAGGTGGACTACAGCAACAACCGCGTGACAGCCGAGGGTAACGCCACCACCACTTATTTCCTCAATTCGGGCGACAAGGTGATTGTGGAAGACCGCAACTCGCTGGCTCACCGCAATGCTCTCTATGGCAAATTCTCTTTCGAGATGAACGAGAAGACCTACTTCCTCAACAATACCCTCACCGCCGACCTCTCATGGAACGACCGCACACTACTCACCACCGGCTCGCTCCCCAACACACAGTCGGCCCGGATGCCGCAGTATGCCGTAAGCAACCTGCTGAAGCTCATCAAACGTTTCCGCAACAATAAGCTCGTGACGTTCACCAGCCGCAATGAATGGACCTCTCTGCCGGAAAGGCTCACCGTGAGCCATGACGGAGCCCAATATGGCGAAAGGATCAAGCAGCACGCCTTCTACACCGATGAGCGGGCATCGCTCGGATTCGTGTTCAACCGGGTGATGCTCTCCCTCGAAGGGGGACTGGCGGGGTATTTCAGGAAGCTCGACACGGGGCTATGGGGCGTGGAAGCGGAAGGAATAATGGGCGACGAGGCCCTCACCACCGACTATCTGCGCGTGTTTGCCTCGCCTAAGCTTGAGTGGAACACCCGAAGGGTGGATTTCACCCTGAGCGTGCCGCTGAATTTCTATTCATATTTCTTTTCCGGATCCATGCGCGACCGCTCCGAGCTCTTCCTCGCGCCCTCGCTCTCAGTGCGCTGGCGCATCACCCCGAGGATGTCGGTGTCATTGCGTGGCAGCGCAAGGCGCTCTCCGGCCTCGCTCCACAACATTCATGACTCATCCATCCTTACCGACTATCGCTCGTTCAGCGCCGGCGTCGACGACTATTACTCCGCATCCGGCCAATCCGTCTCCCTTTCCTATGTCATGCGTGAAGCGCACACCGGAATCTTCATCATGACCATGGGCGCCCTGGGCTGGAACAAGTCGAAGTTCCGCACCGTGCAGGATATCTCCGGCAACTACATATTCCATTCTTACCGCAAGGATCCATCTGATTCGCGCACTGCCACGGCCATGCTGCAACTGACAAAATCGCTCGATTTCATGAGGGGGGCCGCCGGGGTGAAAGGAAACTACGGGCGTAGTGAGAACACTCTTATCTCCCAGGGGGTCAGCACTCTATATAAGAACGACTCCTTCACGCTCGCCCCGTTCATAAACGGCAACATTTCTTACGTCTTCAACTGGTCGGTAGGCTTCACGTGGCAGCGCTCGCTGCTCAATATTTCAAAGATGCCGCAGCGCCATTCCGACAATTATATCTACAAGGGGAGCATCACGCTCACTCCCTGCGATCTCATTACCTGGACTGTCGGAGGGGAATTTTACCGCAATCAGATTGAGGAGGGACGGCTCAAAAACATGGCCATGCTCGACACGAAGCTCTCCTTCAACATCACGCGCCGCCTGGAGATCTCGGCCTCTGTGACCAATCTGCTCGACCATCGCAGTTACAGCTACACCACCTACGGCACCGTCTCGGAATACGAGCGTTCAAGCCGTCTGCGTGGCCGCGAGTTCCTCCTCTCCATCTACCTCAAAAAGTAATCCCTTCTGCAACCGACTTGCATCTGTCTACAAGCCGAGGCGGTTGCGCAATTCAGCTGCCTCCGGGAGGGTGTTGCGCCCCAACTGTTCTTTTATGCGGGCCTTGACTCCATAGACGGCATTGGCGTTCTCCTTCCCGAGCAACACTGCTATGGAGCCGGTGGAGAAACCGGCTATGTGATACATCACGTAGCTGTAATGCTCCTGTGGCAAATCAGGGAAAACCACCCGAAACCGTTCCATCACATTATCAGAACATCGATTAATGATTTTCTCTAATTTCAAGCGGTTGTCCTCTCCTCGCAGTTTCTCCAGCTCTCTAATAATACCATTCATCTTTACCATATTTTTATGTCGGAACCACGCCTCACATAAATCATTCAAGAAGTTAACCCGCTCCAATAGAAAACGTTGTATCTCAGCTTTAGTTTCCCGATCTTTGGCATCAGCATTTTTATTCAACTCATCTACCTCTATTTTTAATTCCATTACCTGAGAACCAATGCTCTCCATGTCTCTTCTTTTAGCTTTCAAAAGTGCATATAGATACAAGCATAATAAGAGAAGCGCAAAAACTGCCAATACTCCTGCCACAGCCAAGATGTTTTTCTTCTGACGTTCTGCTCTGCTGACTTTCCTTTCAAGTATATAATTTTTTCTTAGGGCTTCCATTAATATCCCCGATGCCAAATGACTTATTCTTCTGTCGCCATCTTCTACAATGGCCGATCCAAATTCAGAAGACTTAGAGTAAGCACTTTGGTAGTCACCCTCAGCGGCAGCAATAGAAGCTTCCAAATTTATCATCCATATCGAATCAAGTGAAGTTTTCACAAGTGGTTTTAAACTTGCGAGAGCATCTTTTGCTTTAGCCGGTTGCCCAATCTTTAGATAATCACTGCCCATTATATACCAAATACTTCCACTCGGTCTGATGCCTTCATCCAGCAGTTGTTCATACATTATGAGGGCCTCATCGGGTTTATTTTGCTGATGAGCAATCCAAGGACGTTGCAATTTCAAACGTGATAAGAAGCTGGAGCTATTGTCAGGCCTTAATGAATCCAAATGGCAGACTATAGTATACGCTTCATCATATCTGTCATTTTTTATCAACGCATCTACCACATCAAGATCTGCCCATGCTTCATGGAGTGACAACGAGCCCTTTTTGTAGTTCTCCTTCTCTAGTTGTGCCCATTTCAACTGTTCCTCACAAATAAATAGTTTTTTATAGATAAAGGCTAATTCACAAGCCGCCAAACCGGCACTCCTATAATCATTCATCCCTACTGCAAGGTCATAAGAAAGGGTAAGCGGCACCAAGGCCTCCTCAAACTTCTTATGCTGACGAAGTGCTTTACCGTAATATAGTTTTGATAATACTTCCAGAGAATCCCCCCTGCTGTCATAGTAATCCATTATTACCCGTGCCATGGAATCAGATTCAATATTCTTATGAGCTTTTATCACCGCTTTCTCACTAAGCAAAGCATGAAGCATCTTATTTTTTTCTTCAAAATCATCAGGATTCATCTGCTGAAGAATACTCATAGCCGAATCAGGATTAACATCCATCAGAGCCTCAGCAGCTCCCAACTGTCCCTCCACCGCCCTACGGCAACCAACAAATGGCACGAGAATAATCAGACTTAGCAAAATGTGGACAAATCGTTTCATGCTGTAAATTTAGATTTTTAGACAATACTAAAACAAAAATATATAAAAACAAGCGTCCTTGCAAATACATGCCAGTTGAGTACTGTCTCTGCTGTCTAATATGGCATCAAAAATCTCATAATTAATCCTCATAATCTTATGTACACTCAGAAAAAATCTTATGCCGAGCTTATTTTTAAATCATCATATCCCTATCTTGCAAATATTTACATTATCACCCCATTTAGAAAAATCTTATGCTACCATTTTTCATATCTTATTTCTATTGCACAAACTGATTCTTATCATTAATTTTACCGAAAACATTTTAATATACTTGCTATATGAGAAAACTAACCTTACCTTTAATTGCCTTAGGCATCTTCCTCCCTGCTCTCTGCGGATGCGAGTCGGGGAACGGACCGGAGACAGCCAAGCCGAATGAGCAGTATGAAATCAACCTTGACAACACTACAAGATCTGCTGCTTACGGCCTGAGGGATTTTTATGTGCAGTTCACAGCTGATGCCGTCAAGTATGGTGATTCAAAAGATGACATCGACAACGTGATCGTCTCTCCCCTGTCGGCCGCAATGGTCCTTTCGATGGTGGCCAACGGTGTTGACGCAGACCTCCGGAAGGAGATAACGGAGTATCTGGGCGTGGCTGATCTTTCGGCCCTCAATGCATTGTCAAATGTGCTGCTGAAGGAACTTCCCAAAGTAGACAACCAGGCTGACTTCTCCCTCTCCAATTCAATCTGGGTCAACAACCAGTATAAACTCACAAACGCCTACACAGAGTTGCTGACAACCGACTATATGGCAGACGTGAAGTATGAGAAGTTCGCTGACGAGGCCAAACTCCTGAAGAAAATAGGGAACTGGTGCTCCGACAAGACCGACGGCCAGATCAAGGCAATGCCGGCCGATTTCTCCTCATCATCCTTGGCCATAATCCTCAACGCCATGTCTTTCAAAGGACTCTGGGAAGAAAACACCTTCACCAAGGAGGATACGGAGAAACAGACTTTTAATGGCATGCTCGGTGCCAATAAGGTGGATATGATGCATGCTCCCAGGATGCAGGGTAGATATTATGCGGCTGATGACAATTTTGAGTATTTTAAACTCAGTTTCGGTAACACCGGATTCTATATGATGGTGGTGCTTCCCAATGAAGACTTGTCTCCTTCTGAAGCTAATGCACTTCTCACTTCCGGAGAAATCTCTAAACTGCAAAGTGAGGCAGTGAAATGCTCGCTTGAGGTATACATGCCTAAATTCAAGGTGTATACCAAGTTGGAGCTGGGTGATATACTTTCAGGAAAGCTCTCCGGATTAAAAAATGCAATCTCTTTCAATATGTTTGAACCGACTGAGACGGGAGCTATAGAATTAAATCAGGCGGCATGCCTTGAGATTGACGAGACCGGAGCCAAAACCGCAGTTGTGACTTCAGGAGATTTTGTATTGACTGCTCCTATTGTTATCCCGGGTGGTGAGTATACCGTTAAGGTGGACCGTCCGTTCTATTTCTTTATCAAGGAATCGAGCACA
>CAZUNU010000020.1:0-23562 GCA_964622105.1 uncultured Sangeribacter sp.
CGAAGGTAAACTCAACGTCGCTTTCGAGCCTTTCAAGGGCTGGGTGTTCGACCTCAATGGCTCCTATTCATGGACCCCCTCCATCAACGAGGGCGAGAAGATGTCGCCTGCCGACCAATCGGTAGGCAAACAACTCCCCTACGTTCCCAAGCATTCTGCCTCTATGACAGGACGGCTTACATGGTGCTCCTGGAGTTTCCTTTACAAATGGGCCTATTATTCGGAACGCTTCACAATGTCGAGCAACGATTACCCCATCACCGGCCATCTGCCCAAATATTACATGAGCAATATTTCGCTTGAAAAGGGTTTGTCGTTCAAACCACTCGATCTCCAGTTGAAACTGGCGGTGAACAATCTCTTTAACGAGGACTATCTCTCGGTGCTCTCACGCCCAATGCCCGGCATAAATTTCGAGTTTTTTGTAGGTATAACTCCGAAATTCGGCAAGAAGAAACCTGAACCGAAAACCGAGAATTATTGATTATCGACCAAAACATTATAATAACCGCAAGTAGACTACTCTACTTATTAAAAACCTAAGTGAAATGAAAAGACTTTTTACATTTGGCCTTTGTGCTATCTTCAGCCTCGGTCTCACTGCTCAGGAGAAAATCATCACTCTCGATCTCTCAAAGGCTGCAACCAAACTCGAATTCAACGAGACCACCGGTGCATGGACCGGTACGTATGACGATGATGCTGAAAGCATTGAAAGCCAATGCTTCTCATTCGTGCATAATTCCATGGCCGATTGGAATACATGGTGGGGATTCACCGCTTCTAATTCCACTGACAACGCCATGAGGGAGAACTTCATAACCTACCAGTTCAGCAATATGGCTGAGGGTGGAATTCTCCTGAACGAAGATGGCACTGTCAAAACCGATTCATTCGGTGCGCCTGTCACCGGTGCTGATATGCCTTATCTGGTAGCTTTTTACAGCCCCTATATGTCGGCGCGTCCGGTGGTTATGACTTTTAATGACGCCAAGACCTATGAGGCAGTAGGGGTATACGTAAATCTCAACAGCTATTCATATTATTCGATTGAATACGGCGACAGCTTTGCCAGAGCTTTCACCAATGGGGACAGCTTTACGCTTACAATCCACGGCGTAGCTCCCTCCGGCGAGGAAAAAGAGGTGGCTGTGGAACTGGCAGCCTATTCCAACGGAAATCTTACCATAAACAGAGGCTGGCGCTATGTCGACATCTCGTCGCTCGGAGTGATCAATGAACTATATTTCACTCTTAAGTCTACCGATTCGGGGGCATACGGTGACAATACTCCCGCATATTTCTGCATGGATAAGTTGATGGTGAAAGCGACAGAAGATACTTCCGGAGTGACGAAGACCCTGGCTGACAGCAATATAAAATATGATCGTGCTTCGAAGACCGTGAGCATCGGCGATGCCGGTTTCGCTGTGGTTTACGATGCTGCCGGAAATAAGGTGATGGCTATTGAGGCAGAGTCGTTCAGCATAGAGGGTCTTCCAGCAGGCATATACATGATAAGGGCAGGCAACGCAAGCTTAAAGATTGCGAAATAAAAAAGAAACTGGTTAATTCTATTTGTTGATTCATCCTTGTTGCAGTTGTGCCTGGCTGCAGCAAGGATGATGCTTTTTTACATTGCTCTCTTAATTTATTATCGGGATTTTACTAACTTTGTAGAAATCTTTAGAACTGAATTTTTTACAGGGATTATGAAGAAAAATCTGCTTATAGCTTCAATTACCATATTTTTACTCATCGTGGCCACCGGGTGCAATAACGACGTCTTTGTGAGCAAGGGCGGATTGCCTGAGTTTTCTGAGGTGACCATTGAAAGCGACGGCGGCCAATGGTCGGTGGTATATTCAAGAAAAGATCTTGTTGGAATATCCTTGAATGGTATTAATTATGACGAGCGGAAGTATTTGAAATATCTTGATGAGAACTATAAGGAGTTGGAAGATAACTGCCCTGTGGAGGAAATAGCCGACATTGTGTTTGAGAATCCCAAGAGATATTTCACCATAGGTTTTTTGGGTGATATGATCTACGTAAGATGCGGTTATAATTGTGGTGAGGAGATCTCTCCGGTGCTCAATCTTGAGTATGCCTATGGCGAGACCAAGCAGATAAAAATCACTTTTACTGCAGGAGAGCCCTTGGAGCCTCTCATTGCCTTCTATCAGGGAGAACCTGAATTTGAAGAGGATTTCGAAAAGATAAGTCGGAAGACGAGCTTCAACAACGGTAGCAGCCTTACACAATATTTTGAGTTCGATCCTTACGTAGGGACGATGTGTAGTTATGAAGTGACCACGAAACAGACTTGGGCTGAGGGCCAGGTCTTGCAAATGCCTGTGTTGCATTATCACTACGGATATGGTTGGGAGCACTTGTGGCAAGATGGCGTTGTGATAGGCGAACAGCGGAGCTTTCCTACGGAAGAGTTTCAGATAAATAAGATAAAGGTGGAGGTGCCACCAAATACGAAAGCTACGGTGCTCTACGTGATTCACTACACGAAGGCTACCCAAAACGGCACAGTGGGTTTCTACAACAGGGTGGTTGAGTCCTCCGCCGATGTTGATTTCACGTGTACGTCGATTTATCCCACTTCTTGCGATTACACGGTAAGCTATACAGAATAAATTAACCTTTACAATATTATGAATTTCAAAACCTGCATTTCACTCGGTCTTCTTGCGGGCGCCATTATGCTACCCGTTTTCAGTTATGCCGGAAATACTGAAGATAAAAAACCGAAGGCCAAGAAAGAGAAGCTTGAGAAAGAAGCAAAGACAAAGAAAGAGAAAATCGGGAAAGACGTTAAGAAAAAAGGAAAGGAACTCCTTGATAAGAACGGAGCCTTACTGAGCGGACGCCTCTCGGCGGATGAATATGATTCATATCTTTTCGTATATTTCCCCAGCAATACGGATGAAAATCTCTACTACGCACTCGGACGGGATGGATTCAACTTCACTCCGCTCAATGGCGGACGCATGGTGATGAGTTCCGATACGGTGGCTTTTAAGCGTGGCATCCGCGATCCTCATATACTGCGTGGCGAAGACGGGAGGTTCTACATGGTGGCCACCGATATGAAGAGTGCCGAAGGTTGGGCTTCCAACCGGGGAATTGTGATGTATTCAAGTGATGATCTTGTAAATTGGAAACACTCTACCGTCCATTTCCCGAGCCGGTTTCCGGAATGGAAAGGCGTGACCAGAGTTTGGGCTCCCGAAGTGATCTGGGATCCGGACTACGTAAACACTGATGGATCCAAAGGTCGCTACATGGTTTATTTCTCTCTTCTTACTGACGATGGGAAATGCGAGTATGACAAGATTTTCTATTGCTACGCCAACGATGACTTCACCGATCTCATGACCGATCCCGTCTATTTCTACGATCGTGGTTCAGCTACTATCGACGGCGACATAGCCTACGATGAGAAGACAGGGCTTTATCATCTTGTATATAAGAATGAGGGACAGGGAGGCATCTGTCAGGTCACTTCGACAAGACTGACGGCAGAACCCGGAAAAGAGCCCGGTAGCCAGTGGAGCGAGCCGTCGGGCACACTTCAGCAGACGGATGTAGCTGTCGAGGGTGCCGGAATGTATCGCCTTATAGACAGTGACAAATGGATATTGATGTATGACTGCTATGGCAACGGTTATTATCAGTTCTGCTCTACTGATGATTTCGAAAATTTCAAGCTTGAGGCTCAGACCGAGACCAAGGGTGCTTTCACACCTCGCCATGGCACTGTGATTCCTCTTAAACCGGAGGAGACAAATAGATTGCTTGAAGCTTTCCCGATAGAAGCCCCTGTGAACGCCAACCCTGCATTACCCGGTTTTCATGCAGATCCGGAGGTGCTTTACAGTAAGAAAACCAACAAATTCTATATATATCCTACCACAGACGGCACACCAGGTTGGGGCGGCCATGAATTCTTCGTCTACTCGTCGCCCGATCTTGTGACATGGAAGAAAGAACGTTGCATACTTGACCTTGACACTGACCAAGTAGCATGGGCTACTGGAAATGCTTGGGCTCCCTGTATAGAGGAGAAGCTTGAGGATGGAAAGTATAAGTATTATTTCTATTTCAGCGGACATAATCCTGAGAAAGACTATAAGACGCTCGGATGTGCCGTGGCTGATTCCCCTACAGGCCCATTCAAGGATTTAGGCCATCCGTTAGTCGATGAGAATATTACAAGCGGCCAGCTGATAGACAGCGATGTGTTTACAGATCCTGTCAGCGGAAAGACTTATTTCTACTGGGGCAACGGAAATCTTGTGGCTTCTGAACTTACGCCGGATATGACAACTGTCTCCAACCCGGTGGTGATCACACCGAAAGGTGGTACTTTGGACGATTATGCTTTCCGTGAGGGAGTATATGTTTTCTATCGTGACGGCCTATACTATTTCCTATGGAGTGTGGATGATACGGGTGCAAAGAACTATCATGTGGCTTATGGCACTTCTAAGTCGCCGATGGGCCCGATTGAAGTAGCGAAAGATCCGATCGTGCTTATTCAGGATCCGGAGAACGGAATCTATGGCACGGGTCATAATTCCGTGATTCAGATTCCAGGGAGAGATGAGTGGTATATTGTCTATCACCGAATCAATAAGAATTACCTGAACGACGATCCGGGAGTGCACCGTGAGGTGTGTATTGACAAAATGGAGTTTAATCCTGACGGCACAATAAAGAGGGTAGTGCCTACTAACAAAGGTATCTCACGCGTGAAACTTGACTGATCGCAAGAGAATGATAATCGCCCCAAAGCCTCACGAGGCTTTGGGGCGATTATCATCATAATGGGGCACAGGTCGGTTACAGCACGAAAGCGTTGAACCCGCCGTCTACTACGGCTACTGTGCCTGTTACGAAAGCCGAGGCATCGCTGATGAGATACTGGATGGTGCCGCATAGTTCTTCCGGTCTGCCAAAACGTTTGAAGGGAGTCTGACGTATTACGTCGGCTCCGCGCTCCGTAAGCGAGCCATCTTCGTTGGTAAGAAGCGCACGGTTCTGATTTGTCAGGAAGAAACCGGGAGCTATGGCATTCACACGGATTTCGGGGGTGAATTTAGTGGCCACTTCATTTGCAAGGAAAGCTGTGAAATTGCTTATGCCTGCTTTGGCCGCGGAATAACCCATCACACGGGTCATGGGACGGAATGCAGCCATTGATGAGAAATTCACTACTGCGCCTTTCCCGGCTTCCACCATTGGCTTGAGGAAAATCTGCGTGGGAAGCACGGTGCCGGTAAGGTTTACGTTAAGCACTTTTTCGAATGCCGATACCTCAATCTCGAAGAAATTATGTCCGGGTGGGATAGTGGCGCCCGGCATGTTGCCGCCGGCGGCATTGAGGAGGGCGTCGATACGGCCATATTTTGCAAGAATATCATCGCAGTTCTGCTGAAGAATCTCGGCATTCAGCACATCCGTAGTGTAGAAGGAGGCTACCCCACCTTTTGCGAGTATTTCTGCTACAATCTTCTCGCCTTCGTCTTTACGGCGGCCGAGAATAGCTACTTTTGCGCCTTCCGACGCAAGATATTGGCTTATGCAGGAGCCGAGCACACCGGTGCCACCGGTGATGACTACGACTTTGTCTTTTATTGAGAATAATTCGTTCATTTTTTATTTTGGGTTAGAGATTTAAGGGATGAGCCTCACCCGAAGACAAACATTTGAGAAGCGGGGGAGCATTTTGAGGAGGATTCGAGCTTGAAGAGGAGAGGAGGCTTTGAGGAGCTCGCTGAGGAGGGGAGGCTTTGTGGAGCTCGATGAGGAGGGGAGGCTTCGAGGAGCTTTTCAGGAATTGGCGGAGGCCATCACGCCGCTGATCATGCCGAGGGCAAGCATTCGGCCATGAAAGGAATAGCCGGCATTGTAGCCCATCTTTTCATCGCCAAGCATCAGTGGGGCATGATCAACACGCATAGGCACACCGGGGCGCTCCTTCTCGAATGTGCGCACTATATCGATCAGACGTGGATCCAGATGGGTGGATTCCTTGAAATCTCCGTTGGGAAGCACATTGCATATGCGGGCATGAACAAAGTGAGTGCGTCCGGCGTATTTCTTCGCCAGTTCAGGCACATCGTTGTGTGCTCCGGCGCTAAGTGATCCCGCACAGAAAGTTAATCCGTTATGGGGATTCGGTACAGCATCGAGAAACTTCCGGATATCCTCATCACTGGTGACAATACGCGGCAGACCCAGAATCTGAAGCGGCGGGTCATCGGGGTGAACACACATGTTGATGTCATATTCGTCACATACCGGCATGATAGCTTTCAGGAAATAGGTCAAGTTCTCCCTGAGTCTGTCAGCATCGATTCCTTTGTAGAGATTAAGCAATTCACGGAATTTTCCGACCGGATCGAGATCTTTTTCAGAGATATTGCCATTGACGAATCCTTGTGTCTTTACGATAATATTGTCTACGAGTCTTTTCTCACCATCTGCGTCCATCTTAGGCATCACTTCCTCTTCCATGCGCGTCAGGGTGGCTTCATCGTAGTCATTGATGGCCCCTTCACGCTTCAGGATGTGGATATCGAAATAAGCGAATTCGGCCCGGTTGAAATAGAGGTTGGATGTGCCGTCAGGATTGGGATACTCGAGATCTGTACGCGCCCAGTCGAGCACGGGCATGAAATTGTAGCAGATAGTCTTCACGCCTGCTTTCCCAAGATTACTGAGACTTTCCTTGTAGTTTTCAATGAGGCGGTCGCGGTTCGGGCCGGCATACTTGATCTCCTCAGATACGGGCAGACTCTCTACCACCGACCAGCGCAAACCATGATCTTCGATGTAGTCTTTCATTTTGTTCACCTCTTTCAGGCTCCATACCTCACCGTTGGGAATATGGTGCAGAGAAGTGACTATGCCTTCCACGCCTATCTGGCGCAGCATATCGAGAGTGATGGGGTCATCAGGACCGAACCATCTCCATGTCTTTTCCATCAATCAGAATTTGAAATAAGATTTTACATTATTGTAGCATATATCCTCCACCATCTCTTCTACCCGCTTCATTTCTTCTTCAGGAATAAGACCTTTCTCCAGATCGGCTCCGAGAAGATTGCAGAGCACGCGGCGGAAATATTCGTGGCGCGGATATGAGAGGAAAGAGCGTGAATCGGTCAACATACCCACGAATCGGCTCAGCAAACCTTGCATGGAGAGGGTGTTCATTTGTGCTTCCATGCCGTAAAGCTGATCGTTAAACCACCATCCGCTGCCCATCTGGATCTTTCCGGGCACACTTCCGTCTTGGAAATTGGCGATCATTGCGGCTACCCATGTGTTGTCGGCCGGATTGAGGTTATACAAGATAGTCTTTGCAAGGCGATCGTCAGCGTCAAGTGCGTTGAGGAAGCGAGCTATAGGCACGGCGCATGAGAAGTCGCCGATGGTGTCAAAGCCGGTATCCGGACCGAGCTTGTGATACATTCTTGAATTGACATTGCGTAGAGGCCCGAAGTGGAACTGCTGCACCCATCCTTTCTCATGGTTCATCCGGCAGAGTTCAAGCAGGATGGCTGTCTGGATTTTTTTCACCTCGAGATCTTCCAGTCTGTCGCCCATGCGCACTTTCAGGAAAATATTCCATATCTCGCGGTCGGAAGCTTCAGCCCAAGGAAAATCACTCACTCCATGGTCTGCCACGGTGCAACCCTGCGTGGCGAAGAAATCATGGCGTTTCCGCAATGCATTGATCAGATCCGGATAAGATTCTATAGCCATTCCTGCTACTTCGCCAAGTTTCTCCAGGTAGGAGTTGTAGGTGTCAGGATTCTCGACAGCCATGGCCTTGTCTGGGCGCCAGGCCGGAAGCACCCGCACCTTGAAGCCGCTTTCGCGGATGACGCGATGATATTCAAGGGAATCAATAGGATCGTCGGTAGTGCATACCACCTCAACATTATATCGGAGCATCAGCCCACGGGCCGAGTATTCCGGTAGCCGGAGAAGCTCATTGCATCTGTCGTATATCTCCTTGGCTGTGGATGGATTAAGCACTTTGTCTATGCCGAAAGCTGTTTTCAGCTCAAGGTGAGTCCAATGGTAGAGAGGGTTGCGCAAAGTATAAGGCACAGTCTCTGCCCATTTCTGAAATTTCTCCCAGGGATCGGCATTGCCTGTGATGAACCGTTCGTCTACTCCATTCGCCCGCATGGCACGCCATTTATAATGGTCGCCACCGAGCCAGAGATCGGTTATTGAGGAGAAACGTTTATCTTCAGCTATCTCTTTTGGAGAGAGATGGCAGTGATAATCTATTATCGGAAGTTTTTCTGCATGACCATGATAAAGGCTGCGTGCCGCCTCCGAATCAAGCAGAAAATCGGGATTTATAAATGACATGAAATAGATAAATTTTGGGTTGACGCATAATCCGGCTGCTGATCCGGACCGGGATTATTTTTTGAGTTCCACAAGTTTATATTTGGGCACGAGAATCTTCATCATTATCCAGCTGAAGAGATAGGCAGAACCGGCAATCAGGAACACGATCATATAGCCGGCATTCTTGCCTTCGTAACCCATAAACTGTAGATTAACACTATCGGCATATGTGAAGAGTTGACCGGCTCCATAGTTTGAACAGAAACTTCCTAAACCACTGGCCAGACCTGCGGCCCCCGTGACGGTAGCAACAACTGATTTGGGGAACATGTCGCTCACAACGTTGTAGACATTGGCGCTCCAACTCTGATGCGCAGCACACAGAATGCCGATTATCACCACAGGAAACCACATGGAGATGTTGCCCAAAGGCATTACAAACCATCCTAACAGGGGAAATACGGAGAATATGAACATGGCTTTCATGCGCCCTGAATAAGGATTCAGTTTATTGCGGTTTATGAAGAAAGTAGGGAGGTAGCTTCCCCAAAGTGAGAGCATCGATATGAGATAGATGGTGAAGATGGCGAGCATGCCCTCAGTGGAAGCTGTGGAATAACCATACACCTCGCTGATGAAAGCCGGAGCCCAGAAGAGCAGGAACCACCATACGGAATCAGGAAGGAAGCGACCGAATATCACGGCCCATGTCTGCCGGAATGTGAAGGCCTGCAGGATGCCCACTTTTGACGTCTCCTGAATCAGTTCCTCCTTCTTTTCGGAGACGTGTTCCATCTGTGCCTCGGCATGGAGGTCTTGTTCGATGTAGTCAAGCTCTGCCTTGTTGACCATCGGATTCTTACGCGGTTCTTTATAAATGAAAATCCAACCGCCCATCCATACGAATCCGAGCACGCCGATAGCCATAAAGGCCATTTCCCAACCGTAATATTTGGCGATGATCGGGATTGTGAAGGGAGCGGCCAGCGCCCCTATCTGGGATCCTGAATTAAAAATGCCGGTTGCGAATCCCCGGTCTTTTTTCGGAAAATATTCAGCTATGGCTTTGATTGACGATGGGAAATTTCCCGCCTCACCGACAGAGAGTATACAACGTGCTGCAATAAACAGCCAGACGCTCACGGTAGTGATCATAACGCTCATTCCGGCCACGCTTTGAGCCATCAGGAGGTTTTCGCGTGCTTCGAAAAATGAGAGGGTCCAGTGGCCTGTGACTATGCCGTCTGTCAGTATGCCGCAGAAAGCGTGGATACAGGCACCTGCCGACCATATGCCAATGGCCCAGAGGTAACCACGTTTCGTACCTATGAAATCTATGAATTTGCCTGCGAAAAGCATCGAGACGGCATATACTATAGAAAAGATGCCTGTGATGCGTCCATAGTCGGCGGAAGTCCAGTTGAACTCCGGGGCAATGAAGTTAACCCAGGTCAGCGACAATACCTGGCGGTCGAGATAGTTGATGACGAGGGCGATAAACAGCATCATGCATATCACCCAGCGGTAATTGGTCATTTTGCCCGTGGCTGCTACCGGTCCGGTAATTGAGGGTGAAATAGGATCGTAATTCATGATATTGAGTTATGGTCAGTTTTTATTCAGGGTAGTTCATCTGTTGTTCAGTGATCGGCATGAGCACCTCGTCGAGATATTCACGTGCGGCTTCTTTAGCTTCCTTTAAATCCATGAAAGAATAGTTACCGCAATCGCGTGGTGTGGCCCCCGGTATATCACCTTCGAATTCGGCTACGAATCTGAACGTGCTGCGTAGCAGGTCGAGGATATCCTCCGGGTTCAGTTCACCTTGCATGAGAAGATAATTGCCCGTGCAGCAACCCATAGGCCCCCAGTAGACGATACGGTCTGCCCATTCTGGATCATTACGGAGATATGTGGCCGCAAGGTGCTCAATGGCATGTAGAGCTTCCGGAGAAATTGCTTTTTGACGGTTTGGCTCGGTCATGCGTATATCAAAAGTTGTTATCTTGTCACCATGTTCTGTAGTGTCGCGACGCGAGACATATACGCCCCGCAGCAGGCGCTCATGGTCGATGGTGAAACTCGCAATTTTTTTCATATTGTCAGGTAGCTTATGGAGAATTATTTGTCTAAATGCAAAATTAACGAAAAAAGATGATAAAAAATGAGATAACTATTATTTCGTCAGAAAAAATGGTTAAATTTGCAAAACAACCCATAAACCCCAGAATCATCATGAAGACAATCCGTTTCTTCGCAGCCGCAGTCTGCATGGCTGTCATGGCCTCCTGTGGTGGAGGCGCTTCCAAAGAGAAAGCAGCAGAAAAAGCTGTTGACGACGAGGCTTTCTACGCAACCCAACCGGTAGTGAGCGGCCAATATAGAGCAGACAGCTACGATATCACCGGCACAAATCCACGCAAAGGAAAATTCGATGGTCGCCTGCTGATCTCTCTCAGTCCGTCGGAACAATCGGGCATGTACGTTTATGAGAATGGCAACCGTGCCAAGATCGACTATAAGATTGTGCTCAAAGCTCCTTTCGAAAAAGGCGACAGCGGCATCTATAAGACTGTGGACGTGAATGACCTTCCCGTCACCATCGCTCCCGACAGCTTAGGTTATGTGCTTTCGTTTGAGAAGAAAGACACTAAGGTGAAGATCGGTTTCGAGAAAGAACCTATGTCGACCGGCACCGCTCTCGAGATGATGGAGCGCATCACAAGTGCATTGCAGAAAAACAAGTAAGCACAGGGCATCGTGTAAGAAAATCTAAGATTGCTCCACGAAGAAATGAAAACTCTTCATGGAGCAATCTTTATTAAGCTGCCTCGACATGATTGACAGAATTAGGAAGATAAAAGGTAATGAACGACAAAATATCAATACGTAAAAGCATTCCCGCTGATCTGGAAAAGATAATGCCCGTATATGAATCTGCCAAGAGCTACATGCGGCGTGAAGGGAATATGAGCCAATGGACGGGCGGTTATCCTTCAGAGGAGGTGATATTGAAGGATATGGCTGCAGGGAATCATTACATAATGGAAAATGGATATGGAGAGGTAGCCGGAGTCTTCACCTTTATTATCGGAGAGGATCCAACGTATAAGACGATTGAAGGTGGTGAATGGCTCGATGATTCCCCTTATGGCACTATCCACCGGATAGCCTCAACCGGCAAGACATCAGGGTTGCTCGGTAAATGTGTGGAGTTCTGTTTCAGACTGATTCCGAATATCAGGATAGACACTCATAAGGATAACCGCTCGATGCTTAATGCTATCACAAATCTCCGCTTCGAGAGATGTGGCGTAATCTATCTTGCCGACGGCTCTCCACGTGTGGCTTTTCAGAAACTTATTTCAGGGACTACAAAATAGTAAATTCCCCTTGTTTATCCGCGTCTCAGTTGTCGCTTACGGTTATCTCCTCCATAACCCGGGCGATGCCGTCGTGGAAATCTTTGGCATCCTTGAATTTGGCTTTAAATGCGGGGATACCCTCTTTGTTGATATATCCCCATTTCCCTTTTACCGTTGGGCGAACTTTTGCAACACCGTCGTGGAAGTCGCCTGCTTCAGCATAGGTGGGTTTAATCACTACTTTTCCGGTTTCGTCGATATATCCGTATTTACCATTCTCCATCAGAATGGCCAGACCATCGTGGAACTTCTTTGGATCCAATGGATCAATCGGGGGGAACTCAGGGAACATTTCCATATATTCCGGTGATTTCTTTAGTTCCGATAGGGAGTCGTAGACCGGTTGGATCACAAAATGGCCTTTTGTATCGATACATCCGGATTTCCCGTCGAGAGTTACGGTGGCAAGTCCTTTGCTGAAATTAGTGGCAAAGGAGAATTTCCCTGGAATCATTACCTCTCCGCGATGGTCGATATAGCAATAGTCCTGTCCGTTCTGTGCCCATGCAAGTCCGTCATACCAATCGCCCACATAATCATATTCCCTTCCGGGCAGTATCTCTCCTTTCTGGTTGATGAAAAGGTATTTTTTATTTTTGATCACCATAGCCACCCCTTCGTTGAAATCAAATGCCTTATCGAAATCCAGTGGTATTATTACGCTGCCGTTCTTACCGATATAACCGAATTTATCGTCTGCCGCTACCCAGGCACGTCCCTCGTGAAAGTCGCCTGCAAGGGAATAAGTAGGTGGTACAACGAAGTTGCCCGTCTTGTCAATGAAGCCACGTTGATATTCTACCCTTACACGTGCAAGATCTTCATAAAAAGGCCATGCATCATTAAAGCGCGGCTCTATGATGTATTTGCCGGTAAGGTCTATGTATCCCCATAATTGTGTTTTTTCTTTTGCCATAGTCTTGGGCTTTCTAAGTTATTGTTTAATAAACCGGAAAAATCTATTCCGAAGCGGAAAGATTAACAAGGCAGACAATACCGTAGGTTTTTGATACGGTCTCATCTGCCTATGTTAAATGTTATCTGATGAAATTTGTGAAGAATTTACGTTCCTGTTCCGGCAGTCCGGCATCCTCTTTCTGTTGGGCTATTGCTTTTACGAGGAAAGCCATGTTGCGGCCGAGATTACGCATTGTCTGTAGGCCTTCAAGATCCTGTTCAACTTCGTCTGCGCTGTTGCCGTGAACTTCATTCCAATACGTGCTTGAGACCACTGGCATTGAATTCATTGTGAAATATTTGTTGATCTCATCGAGCACTGAGGTGGAGCCGGCACGACGTGAAGAGATAACAGAAGCTCCCACTTTCATTGTTTTGTTGACTGTGGCGAAAGTGCTGTAGAATAGACGGTCGAGGAAGGAAAGGACCTGACCGTTAGCTCCGGCCCAATAAACCGGCGAGCCGACAACGATACCGTCAGCATCCGCAAACTTAGGAGCTACTTCGTTGACAAGATCATTGAACACACATTTATTATTCTTTCTGCAATAGTTGCATCCGATGCAACCTCGGATATCCTTGTTGCCGATATTGATACGCTCAATCTCTATGCCGTTTTCCTGAAGAGTTTTTTCGAGCTCTGTGAGTGCACGTGCAGTGGCGCCATCAACGTGCGCACTTCCGTTAAAGGTCAGAATTTTCATTACTGATGTTTTAAATAAAATACATATGTAACCATAACGACCCCACAAACAAAATGGTTTACACTCTGCAGAAGATTACAATATAGGCTTACACAAATTCGAGATAAAACATCATCTCAGCAGGAGTCTTTTCTCTTGGGCTACGGTGATGGGGGAGGAGTGGCCGGAAAGGAGCACTGTGTCGTCGGGAAGAGTCAGTATCTTGTTGATGATAGACTCTTCGAGTTCACGCCTGTTGCCGCCGGGGAAGTTGGTTAAACCGGGTCCGTGCTGGTAGAGTGTGTCGCCTACAAAGGCAGCTCTCTCTTCAGGCGACCAGAATGTTACCGATCCTGGAGTGTGTCCCGGTGTGTGGATCACCTTGAGATAAAATCCGGAATTGCCTTTAAGGCGAATCTCCTCTCCATCATACAGTTCTTCGTAGTGGGGTACCGTGAGAGGTTCACCGGAATTGGCACTCAGATTTAGGTATGGATCCAGGAGATAACGGCTGTCTGTAGGGTATATGTAAATCGGTGCTACCAATTTCTCCCTCAATATTTCAGCTGCCCCGAAATGGTCGAAATGACCGTGGGTGAGCAGAATCTTTTCTATGTGCCAACCGTTGCGCATTATCACATCGTAGATTATGCCGGCCTGTGCTCCGGGATCAATCAGAAATCCTGATTTTGAATGTTCGTCTATGTAAAAATAGGTGTTTTCAGTGAAAACACCCTGTACTTGAAGTTCGCGTATCATACTTTCTCCTTATTAAAGATACATCTTTTAAGATTGATGATCCTCCGCATCCGTCAGAGGTTGCTGCTGTTAAAGAAGCTGGCATCCGTCCGGGCCACACTGGCGAGGACGCTCGGTCGGCTCGGAATCCTGCACTTTCTTCATCTCGCGTTTAAGTGCCGACTTGAATCCATCAAGTGAGAGAGCACCAGGCACTGCAAAATCGCCGTTGAAAACGATGTAGGGCACACCGTGCACGCCACGCATCATGGCTTCACGCTCATCGAATCTTACTTCATCATTATATTTGTCGGAGTCTAACACCTCTTTTACTTCTTCCTCCTTCATGCCTGCCTCAAGTGCTTTGTCAAGGAGCACCTTATGATCGGCAAGAACCAGATTCTCAACAAAATATGCCTTGAAGAGCAGTTCGTTAAGACGGTTTACAGTGGCACGGTCATATTTTGCCTCTGCAAGTTTCATCAGGCGGTGAGCATCTCGGGTATTGGAGTAGCGGGTTGTGGCATAATTGAAGTCAATGCCTAATTCTCTGCCGAGGGAAGAAATCTGCTCGATCTGCTCCTTGGCGCCTTCAAGCGAAAGACGATATTTATTGGCGAAGCGTTCGGGTGTAGAAGAAACCACCTCTTTGGAGGCTTCAGGGTCAAGTTCGAACGCACGGTAATCTATCTGAACGTCATTCTTAACTCCGAGTTCTTCGATAGCTTTTTCAAGACGAGTCTCACCAATATAGCAGTAGGGACATGCAAAATCCGACCAGATTGTCAGTGTAATCATAGTAATTTTCCTTTCTTATTTAGAGTTTATTATTCTTTCAATTATTTGTGTGAAAATCTCGAGATTTTTCGGAGTGGTAAGATCAAGCAATGCTTGATGGCGTTGTTCAGCCACTTGCATTATCTTCGGTTGCATCTCGCGAGATTTATCAGTGAGAAACACCCTGAGACATTTATGACTTACCGATTCAGTGGCTACCAAACCTTTCTTCTCAAGACCGGCTATACATCTGCAGACTGCAGCTTTGTCTTTTCCTACCATCTCTGCTATATCGCATTGTTGCAACCCCTCTTGGCTATACACTGCGCGCAACACGAGGTATTCGCTCGTAGTTATAGGCAAACCGGCATTTTCGAGGGCTTTGGCAAGCTGACTGAGCATCGTCTGGTAGGCTTGACCAACCTTGCATCCCAAAGTGGGATTCACGATATTTTCATTTATTTTCTTCATACATCAATATAACATCAGTAGGGTTAAAATGGTTGAGTATACAACTATTATTTATCGTTGCGATTTATTTAAGATATGTGGCAATTTTTATTTAAATAATTGATTAAAAAGGAATTTTAATTAGATAAATCTAAATTGTTTTTCTAAATTCGGCTATATTTTTTGGTGTGACTCCGTGTGTAAGATCAAGAAAACAATTTTTGATTTAGGAATGTTAAAATTCTATGAATGGATATCTAATAGGTATATTGTTGCCTTTTTTGGGCACTACGCTTGGAGCTGCATGTGTATTTCTGATGCGCAAAGAGATTGCGCCCGGTGTGCAGAAGAGCCTTACGGGCTTTGCTGCAGGAGTGATGGTGGCCGCTTCAGTGTGGTCGCTTCTTATTCCTTCGATTGAGATGACCGGAAAAGAGGGCATAGAAAGCATACTACCGGCGATGGTCGGTTTTATGATCGGTATACTATTTCTTTTATTCCTTGATAGTGTTGTGCCGCATCAGCATGCCGACAGCGACACCAGCGAAGGACCCAAGTCACATTTATCGAAGACGGCCAAACTTGTATTTGCCATCACTCTCCATAATCTGCCTGAAGGTATGGCAGTGGGTGTGGCATTAGCCGGTGCGTTAGAGCATAATTCCTATATGCCGATGGCTGGTGCCGTGACATTGGCATTGGGCATAGCGATCCAGAATTTCCCGGAGGGTGCCATTGTCTCCATGCCTTTGCGGAGTGCCGGCAACACCCGTTGGAGGTCATTTGTAATGGGCACACTCAGTGGTATTGTAGAGCCTATCGGCGCAATTATTACCATATTGCTTGCCTCTGTCATTGTTCCAGCCCTTCCTTATCTTTTGGCATTTGCTGCAGGGGCGATGATGTATGTGGTGGTTGAGGAACTGATACCCGAAACCCAGACCGGCTCACATTCAAATCTCGGAACCATCGGATTTGCTATCGGCTTCATGCTGATGATGGCTCTCGATGTCTTATTGGGTTAAAATATTTACAGTCAGTATCGCTATAACACTTTGACATTACTGATGCTGACTTATTAAAACTGAAAGGCACAAGGCTCATATTGTTGGTCGAGACTTGTGCCTTTTATCGAATCAATGTAAAATCCCGGTTGTGGTTATTAATGGTGTCCTTTTGGAAGGGGCGTCAGCTTGCCAAATACCAAACATACGAATCTAATTATGCTAACCGTATATCCGTGTTCAAGGGTTGATGTGGCGCAACTCTCCGGTATAAGAATCCATTACGAATCCCTGTACGTTTACACCTGTCGGAGGCATTAAGGGGTGACGGGCGATGAGGTCTACGGTCTCCTTGATGGCCTCGTCGGTATCTTCAAAACCGTGTAGCCATTGGCGCAGGTTGATTCCACAGTGCTCCATGAGAGTGATATGCTCTTGGCTCACACCCCTCTCCTTCATGAGATGGAGCATTTCATTTGCATCCATGCCCTGCACTCCGCAACCTGTGTGGCCTATCACCATGATTTCATTCACTCCAAGTTCATAGACGGCTACCAGGATTGAGCGCATGGTAGAGTCAAATGGGTTGGTGATTGTAGCTCCCGCATTCTTGATGATCTTGACGTCGCCGTTGCGGAGCCCCAGTGCAGCCGGAAGAAGCTCCACGAGGCGAGTATCCATGCACGTGACAATCGCTATTTTTTTGTCGGGATATTTGCTTGTGGCAAAACGCTCATATTCCTTATTTTCTACAAATTTACGGTTGTATTCTTTCAGTTCCTGTATCATGGTCAGTGAGATTAGGTATTACGGTTGCTAATTTAATCAAACTTCTTGAAATCCACAAAAGAAATCAATCAATAGCCAAATAATAAAAATCCCGACCAGCATGTAAATCCGGTCGAGATCATATTTTGACTATCTTGTCACATCGTGTAGCTGCGTATATAGTTTTTACTTCTGGATGGGGATCGGGAATTTGGAGAAGAGCACTTTTACGGCTTTGGCTATGCCTGAGAGGGTCTGTAGCTGGCTGTCGCCATTATCGAGGATTGTGGCTACTGAAGCTGTATATACCGGCTCCTCTTTGTCGATATTCACGAGGTCCATTGTGAGGACTCCCTCCTTATAAATACTGGGCACCCACTGGGTAACGGTAGTATAATTAGGCCAGTAATAGGCGCGGGGATAGATGAACACGGGCACTACACCATGCATTGCCGGACCCGGACCGGGGCCGATGCCGGGTCTTACGGGGCGTGGCAACGGACGAGGCATCGCTACAATTGGTGGGGGCGGAACGGCAGGACCTGTCTGGATGGTCTGAGTCACAGGAGTATCTACCAGTTGCTTATTTACAGTAAGGCCGATATTCACCAATAGGGGGGAATCAGGGTCTTCAGTGAATCCTCGCTCAACTAACTGTTCGCGTATCGCCGCTGCAATATTGTAGTAAGATACCATTGACATGCCGGGAGGAAGTTTACCGTCGTGGGGGGAGACCAGACGGAAGGTATGGTAGGAACTTAAGTCAGCGCCAACGTACGACTCACTGTTGGTGAGGGTGTAGGTGCTACATCCGGTAAGCGTTACTAAAGCTACTACAATACCTATGAATAAACCAAGAATCTTTTTCATAATAGGAATTGTTTTTTGATTTTTCTAACAAATATCTCTGAAATAAAGTTTGGTAACCGAGGTTTGGTTAACTTCCTCAGCAATTCTTACAAATTGTATAAAAAATTTTTTGCGTAAGAAAAAAATGATTTGTAGAAAAGGTATAAATTTATTAAATTTGCGCCATGATGGGAAGTAGCCCTTTATGGCGCAACTTCTTTTTACAGTTTAACAACTTCATTTTCAACTATGAAGCATCTGCATCTTACAGAAATCTGTTTTGGCGGCGCCGCCCCTCCGGGCAGCGTGAAGATGTGGTGCGCATAGTAAATCCACCAACATTTTTAGCGAAAAAGATAATCGTCAGCCATTGCTATGTCTTGTTGCATAGTTGCGGTTGCCGGTTAAGAGTTCTTTGACATGTTGGTAATGGCTCCAGTGGTAGGCCACCCGAGTCAACAGAAATGAATTGTTAAACCCTGCAATATTCGTAAGGATATTGCCACTAAAACTGTAAAAAATATGAAAGAAAAAATACTTCCCTTCTCTCTCTCCAATATTCTACTCAGCGTGGTTGATTTCGAATTCAGAGCCACGCGCTTCAATCTCTCAGAGATGGTGTTTGATAGCCGCCACGACTTCATTCTGACTCTTCCTTCACCCAGGCTTGCTGTCAGAATGGTCTTCGCGAATGAACGTTACCTGAGCGGACCGTGCCGATACGGTGTCAGACGCCCTGTATCCGTAACCCTGACAGATACAAAAAACAACAGTCTTCTGGCTGCAGTATCCATTACCATACATCTCAAGAATTTTGAAATGTATGGCACTGCTCACACTTGTCTGCCTATTGATTTCGATAAAGTGGACTTCACTCATTCTTACGTCCTGACTGTCCGTGACGAAAAAACCGGTCAAATTCTGGGCAAGAAGACAGTTCACTTTTTCCGTCAGTTTCAAGGCCGGACGTATATCTCCGAAGTCCTCAGGCCGGCATATGCGGGCGTTCAACCCGACTTCTCCTGGAAGCTCTACAAGTCGTTTGATGCAGAGACCATGGTTTGCCAATATATACGGTTCTATCTCAATCAAAAGGACTCCGTTGAGCTTCCCCCTTTTCTGCCCGAGATGGAAGTGCGTGTATATTTTCCCGATGGATCGATCGAATCTAAATTCGTAACCCCAACTTGTGAGGATGAGGAGGGTGACCCCGGAAAGTATTGTGTGTCTGCTTCTATTTTTATGACCCGTTCACATAAAGGAGTGGGTTATGCCGAACTGATTTGCTTTGATGTGCCAATAGCAGGATTCGTGTTCAATACTCAAGGTGAATCGGTGGAAGGATACTGGCAGGGATCGGATATAGAACCCTTGGATGAGTATTCACTTGTGGAGGCTGCTGCCAGATTCAAGAATGCTGTATGTGAACCGGAAACGCAAGCTTCCCTTGTGGCAGATGAAGATTTCGACAAAGCGCTCGATGAATTCATTTCTTCTCATCTGAAAGAGGTGGATGAAGAAGCCGATGACAATAGTGAGTCGGAAAACCAACCTGATTCCGATGAAATGGATGACTCGGAAAGCCTCCCTGAGGTTGAGGAAGAAGCGCCAGACTCTGCCATGCAGCCAGATTCCGGTGCTCAACACGCAGACGAAGAAGTTTCTCTAAATCCCTTGAGGAGTTTGGAAAAACTTACAGGTCTTAACTCGGTAAAGGAAAAACTCAATGCATATCAAAAGCTCGTAATCTTCAACAAGAAACGCCAAGAATGCGATTTGCCAATTATGAATCTTCCCCTTCATGCCATGTTCTGGGGTTCTCCCGGTACAGGAAAGACTACCGTGGCAAAGCGAATGGGCCTTATGCTCAAGCGTGCCGGTGTTCTCAGCAGAGGCCATGTAGTGATAAAAGAAAGGGCAACATTGCTCGGACCCCATTACAGCAATGAGGAGACCAATACCCTTCAAGCTATACAACAGGCTCAGGGTGGCATCCTGTTTATCGATGAGGCATATCAGCTCTATCAGCCTGATGATCCTCGTGATCCGGGAAGATTTGTAATCGAGACTTTGATGACAGCTCTTGCAGATGAGTCAAAGCGTGACTGGATGCTTATTCTTGCAGGATATACAGAGGAGATGAAAAGAATGTTTGAGATGAATCCGGGGCTAAAATCCAGAATTCCGGAATCCAACATCTATATTTTCGAGGATTTTTCTGAAGAAGAACTCATGGAGATTGCCGAGCGTTATCTTGAGCGCAACAGTTATTCGTTGACTGAAGATGCCAGATCAGCTCTTGCACTAAGACTGGGAGACGACTACAGCAACAGAAACCGCAGTTTCGGGAATGCCCGACATGTCATAAATCTGATACAAACTGAGATCTTACCGAACATGGCTACACGCATAGTGGAAACCAATGACTTCGAGGCATCGGCATTGTCTTTAATTCAATCATCCGACATACCACATTCAAGAAATCTCTGCAAGCCGAAAAATATAAGGATCGGTTATCGTGTATGACGGATCCTTATGTCTTTCTTTACGGATAGAATTATATTTATTAGGAGATATTGACTTGATAATTTGTGGGAATAGAAAAGTAGTCATATCTTTGCGAAACAATATAGTTTATAGGGTCGGCGCCTATGCAGACAGTGGCCCTATAGACGAGGTTAAATCGAGTCTGACTGTTGGTAGGAGGCTGTAGACTATAAATTTTTATGAAAAGAAAAATATTAGCAGTATTATTGACTATAAATTCATTGTTTGGTATGGCTCAGACAAATTGGAACACAAATCCTGTTGGTGCAGTTTTTGCCCGTGAAGGTGGCGTTAGTGAGAATGGAACATTCAGACTAACTGCCGGTGGGTACGAAGTATATACGATACATTCTTCTGACAAGACTTTCCAGCCTGCCTCACTATATTATGGTGAAAACGGTTCTGACAAACAGAAAGTAGACGAGATGGCACCCGATGGTAAAGTTCCTACGTCAATGTCATGTTTTATAGTAAAGACCCCTGATGGAATCATTATGTTTGATACGGGGTTGCCTGCTTCCAAAGGAGGTGAAACTCTGGTTCATCTTGAATCCCTCAAAATTGCTCCGACCGAGGTCAAATACATTTATCTTACCCATGGCCATTTTGACCATATCGGAGGTCTGGTAGACGAAACGGGGATGGCTGTATATCCTAATGCAACAGTCTTTATTTCGAATGATGAACTTTCATTTATCCAAAAGTCAATGGCTGAGGCTACCGCGCAGATAGAAGAGGCATATGCCGGTAGGCTGCTGAGTTTCGGCTTTGGAGAGATATTGCCCGGGAATATACTTCCCATATCAGCCAAAGGACATACTCCCGGTCATACAGTATATCGAATCGGGCAGCTTTTATTTGTAGGCGATATCATGCACGGACCATCTCTCCAACTCATTGATCCGACAATATGTGCCAATTTTGATGCTGACCGTCAGCAGGCTATTGAAACAAGGGAAAGGATTCTCAATTATGGGGTATCAAATTCCCTAACCTTGCTGGGCGCTCACATCCCTGGAAACGGAGTTATCTTCTGAATCTTCCAAATAGTAGCTCATGAAGGTAACTTTTCCTTATCTTCGACATCGGCGTAACACTTACTGATTAATATCGTGACACTTACTGATTAATATTACGTACCGCCATGGCAGGAGTGAGGCTTCTCTTTGTTCAGTTGTCTATTTCATATTTCTGATCTGAAGAGGAGTCTTTCCCCAGTATCTTTTCACACTCTGGCAGAAAAAGGAGAAATTGGAAAATCCAAGTCGGGATGCAATTTCTTTTATCGAAAAGTCGGACGAGGTAAGATAACGATGAGCGTCATTCATCACGTATTCTTTTATCCATTCATTTGCCGTCTTTCCACTCTGGCTTTTACAGACAAACGAAAGATACTTTGGAGTAATTGCCAATTCGTGAGCATAGTATGCCATATCATGGGGCTTAGTGGGCAAACTTATGAGCAAATCTAAAAACCGCTGATAAAGCAGTGCGGGTTGTGACAGGTTGTCGGATTTCAGTAGGAGGGGTTCGCTTTCAATGAGTGAAAAGATCTCAATCAGTAAAGCCTCGGTTGCTAATTTGATAATGGTAATATCATTTTTGCTTTCACTATAATTTTTCAAACGAAGTATATTGATGTAAGACCGGATCAATGACTTTGAGTCCTCCTCAAGTTTCAACACAGGGTTGGTCTTCAATTTCAGAAGTATCTCACGAATCTCAAGAGATGATATATGCCTCGATATCAAATCAAGATTAGCATAGATAAAGGTGGCGTAGAAATCATCGCTGAAATTGATCTTTGTGTAGAAATCATTGGGATGACAGACCATAACCTCATCTTCCCGCACTATGTAGTCTACGTTGTTGAGTGTTGAGGAATATGTTCCCCTCTCTATAAAGCAGACACATAAGGAATCAAGACGGTAATTAAGATTGCCGTCTTCGTTATGCCATCCTCCGTGGTAGATAAATAAGTCTTTGGAAAAGGTTCTTCCTTTCGGATTATCCCTTGTTACGGTAGGTATATCTATAATTTTCATGTCGTGAGGTGGAAATAAACATTCTTGTGGCCGTTTGGAACATTTTATATTCTAACAATCCTATAAGACTGGTTGTTTTGAATATCAGAAGATAATAATTATTTCCTTATGAAGATTATAGCAATAAATGGAAGTCCGCGTAAGGGCTGGAACAGTGATAAACTTCTCGAAAAGTGGGTAGAAGGTATCACATCGGTATTCACTGATGCAGAGGTGAAGAAAGTGAATCTATATGACCTTAAATTCACCGGATGCCGCAGTTGTTTTTCCTGCAAGATAAAGGGTGGTAAATTTTTCGGTACCTGTCCAATTCCCGACGGCATCCATGATCTGTTGGCAGAGGTGCGCGAAGCCGATGCAGTGGCAATTGCATCACCTATTTACTATATGGACCTCAATGCCTACACCAAGTGTCTTCTTGAGCGAATGATTTTCTCGGTCGCTCAATATTCAAGCCCGGCCGTGAGTCTGGCTCCAAAAAGAGTTTCCTTTACAATGCTCTATACCATGAATGCAACTGAAGACGACTTCAAGAATTACGGAATTGATGCCCGTTGTGCACAAGAAGAAAGACTTCTGAGTCTGTTCTATTTCATGCCTTCACATAGGGTGACAGCCTTTGACACTTATCAGTTCGCTGATTACAATAAGTATGAGTCAAGTGCCTTCTCAGAGCCTTCCAAACGCCTCCAGCACGAGGAGCAATTCCCGAAAGACTTGCAGGTAGCCTTCGATACAGGAGTGAAAGTGGCTACCGAAATACAGGACCCGGCAGTAAAAGGATAGGCCATAGATCATACCATACGCTTCTGATGTGAAAGCAAATTAAAGGTCAGCTGATAAGCGAGTTATTTATCTGTCGCATTCCCCAGTCGGAGATATCGTGCAGAAGCAAAGAAAAGAAAATCGACTCAATCATGCAAAAAAC
>CAZUNU010000021.1:0-12544 GCA_964622105.1 uncultured Sangeribacter sp.
TCCAGAAGAAGTCGATTCCCCAGAGAGTGTCGATGCCGAACACCTGCTGGAACACGAGGCCTCCGGCGTAAACCGTAACAGCCACTTTAGTAAGCACGTAACTGATAAGAGAAATCACGGAGAGGATGGTGCGGGAAGTGGAGTTGTAACGACGCTCCAGAAACTCCGGCATGGTGATCACCATGGAGCGTGAATAGAAGGGCACGAATACCCAGCCGAGGATAAGGATCATCCAGCCCTGAATCTCCCAGTGAGCCATGGCCATACCGCTTGAGGCTCCTGATCCGGCGAGGCCGATGAGGTGTTCTGAACCGATGTTGGATGCGAAGATCGAAGCACCGATCGCAATCCATGTGGCATCTTTGCCACCCAAGAAGTAGTCGCCGGCGTTATCCTGCTTCTGTTTCATCACCCACCATATGATGGCGCATAGGGCGATCACGAACAGGCCAACGACAATCCAGTCTAATGTCTGCATAATGTCAGGTTTTATAGAATTGAGTTTTAAGGTAATTTCAGGGTAAGGAGCGGAACGCCGGACCGGAAGTTAATCCGGCGCCCGCTGCCTGCTGATTTCGGGTCATAAATTCTGTTGTTACTTCACAGAGAACTTATAGATGCAGTGTGAATTGTATGTCTCGCCCGGGTTAAGGCGTACTGAGGGCCACTGAGCTTTGTTGGGGGCATCAGGATAATGCTGTGTCTCAAGGCAGATGGCGGCATGCTGATTGTAAGCGATGTTGTTTTTGCCTGTCACGGTGCCGTCGAGGAAGTTGCCGGAGTAAACCTGTATGCCCGGTTCGTTAGTATAGACGTCAAGCACGATACCGGTAACCGGGCTGTAAAGCTCAGCCGCTTTAACAGCTATATCGCCATTGCTGTCGAGCACGAAGTTGTGGTCGTAGCCATTGCCGTTCTTCACCTGAACATTGGAGAATGCCTGGATGCTGTCGCCAACCACACGAGGCTGACGGAAGTCGAATGCTGTGCCATCAACGTCAGCGAATGTGCCGTCGGTCATATATGTATCATCGATCGGAGTGATCTTGGAAGCGTTGACCATCAACTCATTATTGGTGATAGGCTGAGTAGGATCTCCGTTCAGGTTGAAATATGAATGATTTGTGAGGTTTACGATGGTAGGTTTGTCGGTTGTGGCTGTATAGGCGATGTCGAGTGTGTTGTCGGGAAGAAGAGTGTAGGTGACCTGCGCAGTCATGTTGCCGGGATAGCCATTGTCGCCATCAGGAGAATTGAGTGTAAGAACTACTGTAGAGTCGTTGGGCTGCTCAGCCTGATATACGCGATATTGCCAGCCAAGGTTGCCGAGTTCGCCACCACCGTGGAGAGAATGTTTGCCGTTGTTGAGAGGCAACTGATATTCAGTGCCGTCAATAGAGAATTTGCCTTCGTTAATACGGTTGGCATACCGGCCGATTGAAGCACCGAAGTCAGAAAGATTATTCTCAGGGAAATAAGCCTGAATGCTGTCAAATCCGAGCACTACGTCTTGGAAATTGCCGTTTTTGTCAGGTACCATCATGGATACGAGACGACCGCCGAAGTTGGTGATGCAAGCTTCAGCACCATTGGCATTCACAAGAGTGTAGAGGGCAGTGGAGTCGCCTTTGTATTCAGCCTTGAATTTTTCAGGATCGAGGCCTGATTTTGTGAGCTGAGGAGCAGTGGCCTGATGACTGCCACAAGCTGCAAGAAGGATAATGCTGCCGAAAGCGGCCGCGAGTCGGATCTGTTTCATGATCTTCAGTAATTGGTGTTTTATATTTTGATTCCTATTTCTTGTTATGTAGAGAAAGAAGCCTGATAAAGATTTTCATATTCCGGGTGGCTTGAGAAGAGCCTTCGAATGTAGTTTATGAGATTATTCCGGACGTATTAAAATGTTTGGTTTTCAAGACTTCAACCATTTGGGTGTAAAATTAACACCCTTGCTTTCCTCATGCAAGAAATTTTTTATGTTATACAACATCTTTTACAGGCAAAAGCGTGAAAATGACCAACGGGGCACTGATATGACCAAAAATAAGTGTAGAAAATACACTTATTTTGTCAGGGAAAGCTGAATTTCATGAATCTCAATATAAGAAAGCAGTAGACTGTTGGATTAGAAAGCAGGAGACTGTTGGTGTTGCTCCGTCGACTTGGAGATGATTATACGAGTTGCATGTGATTCATCTCGTGTCCTGCAAAAGGGCGCCGTCCTACGGTAGAGAATCCTGTGCTTTCATAAAGACGGTGTGCCCTGTCGTTGTCGATGTCGCATAGCAGCCCGAGAGGCTTGCCGACTTTTTCAGCTTTCTTAGAAGCATCGAGAATCAATGCACGGCCTATTCCGCGGCCTCTGAAAGCGGGGATGGTCATGAGGGTATCGAGGTAAAATTCGTCAGGCGCCGTCTCTCCCGGTACATTCTCCACGTCTTCGGCCGACATATTCCAGCCGAAAGTAGAATTCGCCTCTGCAAAGAAGGGTCGGCGGAGTTTTTTCAAGTCGGCGCCGTCATAGCTTACGCAAACTCCCATGGGTGCGCCATTGTCGTCGCGGGCAATGCGTGAATTAAGATATGAATATTGTGTGTCGTCTCTGGCAGCGAGTCGTGCGAATAGATCATGCACATCCTCTGGTGTGTGGTCTGAGCCTGCGAGATGCATTGTGAGCTCCGGACCGATGGCCTCCAAAATTGCATCGGCAATAAGCGAGGCATCTTCAGGTGTAGCTGTTTCTATAGTCATTATTCCAATTTTTATTCTTTATAAGATAAGGAGCCAATGCTTGGTTGCAGAAATTGTCAAGTGATCTCCTATAGAAAAGACGTTTTCAATCCTGATATGGTTTACCAATTTAATTTTTTGAGAAAAAGATTAGGAAAAATTTGTTAAATTTGCAAATGAAACCGGATGAACAACATATCCGGTATAAACCTAATCATGAAAAAGAATCAGATCATAATTTGGCTGGCGGCACTCGTTGTGGGTGTTGTTATCGGCATGTTCCATATTGAAACGGTGGATCAGATAATGACCTTTATCGCTACAGTCTATACCCGTCTGTTCCGCTTGTTGGCTGTGCCCACAATAGTTTTGGCTGTGATCACCACTCTCGCCTCTCTTGGCGGGGGTAAGGAAACCGGTCGTATCTTCAAAACTGCCATCACCTACACCTTGCTCACTACATTGTTTGCATCGTTGGTGGGATTGGCTTACTATTTATTGATCGCCCCGGGCAACCTTCCGGCCGGTATTGTGTCTGAAGAGAATCCCGCAGGAGTAGACAAAGTGGATTTTTCCTATTCCGACCATCTTATGTCGGTCATTCCCGACAATATCGTGAAGCCATTTCTCGACGGCAATGTCTTGTCGCTTTTGTTGATATGCTTTGCCGCAGGTATTGCCATATCCCGTCTGCCTGATAGTGAGCCGAAACGCGCATTGGTCAACGGCCTTCTCGGTCTTCAGGAACTGCTGTTTATGTTGATTCGTTGGCTTATCGCAGTGTTGCCTATCGGCATCGTGGCTTTTGCCGCCCAGCTTACAGCAGAGGTTAGCGGAGGTGTGATGCTCGATTCCTTAGGTAAATATGTGCTTGTTATTATTGCCGGCAACTGCACTCAGTTCTTTGTAGTGTTGCCTATATTCCTTCTTATAAAAGGCATCAATCCGATAAAGACTCTGAAAGGAATGATGCCTGCTGTGCTGATGGCTCTGTTTACGAAGAGTAGTGCGGCCACTTTGCCCGTGACGATGGAGAGTTCTGAGAAGCGACTCGGTGTGAATCCAAAAGTGGCGAGATTTGTGCTCCCGATATGCACCACCGTGAATATGAATGGATGTGCGGCCTTTATTCTTGTCACCTCTTTGTTTGTAATGCAGAACAACGGCATGCCGATCACGTGGGTGACCATGTTGACGTGGGTATTCATTTCCGTACTGTCGGCGGTAGGAAATGCCGGAGTGCCCATGGGTTGCTACTTCCTGACTTTGTCACTCATGTCGGGTATCGGAGCAAATGTAGGAATTATGGGTATCATTCTGCCCATATATACTATCATCGACATGATCGAAACCGCGGAGAATGTATGGTCTGATTCATGCGTAGGTGTCATAACCGACAAGATTGTAAGGGATAAGAAAATCCTTCACGATTAATCAACCCTTTCTTTGAGAGATTAGATTTTGAGAAATACTGTTTTATTTAGTTGCTAACTTTTTTAAAGCTTATGAGAAATCAACTTAAAAACTTGTTCAACAGCAAATATTCCGAACTATCGATGCTGGCGATTATAATGTGTCTCGTCATCATAGCTCTGTCGAAAAAACTCGGAGGTGTAATGGCGATTGAGGTTGCTGCCGGATTGGCGGCCGGTATCATACTTGTGGTGTGGCTGGCGTGGTCGGTTTATGTGTTGGCTACACGTATGCAGGTTACGGAGATGGAGGTAAGGTCACGCCTGATTACTGAATCATGCAGTTGTTTCCTTATCTTGTGTTGGCTCGCTCTTTCAAACACTCCCGTTATTGCCCTTGTATGGGCTCCCTTCTGTCTATTCACCCTTTACCGTTCCATCAAAGACACAAACCTCTTCAGTAAAGAATAAGGTCCAAAGTACTATTTCTTGCTTGCTCCCTAAGAAGTTAATTTGCGAAAATGTACCTTGCATGGTCTAATTTGCGAAAATGTACCTTGCATGGTCTAATTTGCGAAAAATGTACCTTGCATGGTCTAATTTGCGAAAATGTACCTTGCATGGTCGAATTTGCAAAATTGTACCTTGCATGGTCGAATTTGCAAAATTGTACCTTGCATGGTCGAATTTGCAAAATTGTACCTTGCATGGTCTATTTTTTTATTATCTTTGCAAAAAATATAATTATGGACATACTGAGACGTAGATACGAAAAACTTCTTAATAGGACAGAGACCCATTTTCATCGATTCTTATACACGGACATTGACTGGCAGCAACCTCTTATTGGAATAAAAGGACAGCGGGGAGTGGGCAAAACTACAATGATGCTCCAACGAATTAAAGAAACCGATCCGTCAGGAGAAAAGTCATTTTATGTTTCTCTTGACAATTTATGGTTTGCCGATCATTCCTTGATTGATTTGGCAGAAGAAATGGTCAAAAGTGAAGTGACTCACATATATTTGGATGAAGTGCACAGGCTCCCCGGATGGGAACAGCAAATCAAAAATTTGTATGATTCTTATCCGGAACTACATATTGTCTTTACCAGTTCCTCACTCCTGATAATTGACAATTCAATTGGAGATTTGTCCCGACGCGTATCAATGCACAGATTGCCCGGACTTTCCTTCCGGGAATATTTGACATATGAAGGCCATGAAGCGATGGAAAGGCTGCGTTTGACCGATATTCTCTTTTCTCATGAGAAACTTGCCCCTTCAATCTCTTCAAAATTGAATGTGTTGCCTCTTTTTCACGAATATATGAAAAAAGGCTACTATCCATTTTTTAAGTCAATGACTCTTAATGATTATTACAGTCGATTGGAGCAAACTGTGGCTACTGTAATAGAATCAGATATTACTGCAGTGGAAAAGAAAATTGATTATGAAACTCTTATTAAAGCCAAAAGACTTGTAACCATCGTGGCAGGAGCGTTGCCTTATATACCAAATATAACCACCTTAGCTGGTGTGATGGGTACGAATAGAGCTCAGATCTTAAAATTATTTGATCTGTTGGATAGAGCTGGAATAATTCGCCAATTATTTGCAGGTGTCAAAAGCCCAAAGAGTCTTGTCAAACCACAAAAGATTTTGCTTGATAACTCATCACTTATGAATGCTCTTGACGCGCCTCTGATTGGAGCTGCCAGGGAAAGTACATTCTCTTCTTTACTGAGCGTGGACCACTCTGTTGGATTTGCTAAAGATGGAGATTTCATTGTTGACGGCCGATACCTTTTTGAAATCGGAGGAAAGGGTAAAGGTTTCGCTCAGATTCGGAATATACCTGACAGTTTTGTTGTGGCAGACGATATAGAGTTTGGATTCGGTAATAAGATACCGTTGTGGCTTTTCGGTTTCTTATATTGACCTTTTTGGTTGACGTAACCCGAGGCTGGTACAGGAATATTGAAGGTCATATTAATGGACTTATAGGGCAGCCTATAAATGCGAATAATGAAAAATCGACTGCAGGTAGCCGGGTGGGGAATGATTTCCTTTGGCTTCTTGCAGTCGATTTCATACAAGTCAAAATAAATGAATAATTGGGTTGTGTATTGAGTAAATCTCTTGGAATATATTGAGCATTTTTCTTAGAAATTATAGCCGAGAGTGAATGTCACACGATTTTCGTGAAACTTCACATAATCATCGTCTACCATGTTGAGCATGCCTATGCTGCCACTGATTCCGAAGTAATAGCAATCATAGGTTATACCAGCTCCGATTCCCCAAAGAAGGTCAAAGCGATGCATTCCGCCATCGTCTCCATAGACACTCTCTGAAATTTTCATACCATTGTAGCGAGCATGTTGCTTGGCCGACAGACCGATCTCGAATTCAGGACCAGTGAAAACAGAAAGTTTGATATCCTGAGTGAAATCGAAATGGTAACCTGCCATCACAGGTATACGCAGACCGAATTTCTTTACTGAGATATCAGTAAGGTTGTATCCATCTACGTCAACACTCAGGTCATCATCCGCCGAGAAGGTGTTGTAATAGAATTTCAGTCCCGGTTCGATATAGAAATTTGCTTTGACAGGGAGTTGGTAGATAGCCCCGAATTCTACGCCACCTCCGTTCTTGTATACGTCTACTCCGATGTGATTCACCTCCATTTCGCCAGGGCATGTGATTTCACCACCAACGCGGATTCCGAAGAATGGATGGTTGTCGGGATTATTGAAGATGCTGTTCTGGGCCGGCAAGTTCAGTGCCATCATGGTGAGAAGGGCTGAGGAAGCAATAAATCTCTTCATAATTCTGTGATAAATTGTTTGGGTTATGTCAATTCAGGAAACTCCGGATGAGGCAAACACCCCATTAGAAGTTTCCTGTATTGGAATTATACTGCCGTAAAGTTAGTAAATTTGTTAATAAACTGCTAATAAATCGTAAAATAATTTATCGCAGAATTCAGATTTCGTAGTCTACATATTCGTCTACCACAAGATGTTTCATGAAATAGGCTATCTGAAGACGCCACCATGCCCAGTCGTGAGACACATCGTGTCCCCAATAATCGATCCAAGCCGGGATTTGCTTTTCCTTGAGCAATTTGTCCATCCTCCCTGTGCTCTCAAGAAGTTCCTCTTCCCAGTTTCCCTGACCCACGCACATCACTATCCTGCGGTTGCGGTAAATGTCGATATAAGGATGATCAGGTGGCATATTGCGAAGGAAATCAAGAGGAGAGTTATCATAAACCAAGGGCTCATGATAGTTGGGGAAGAAGTAGTCTGCATTATAAAGGCCGCTTAATGCGAGAAGTGTATCGAATAGATCGGGACGCCGGAAAAAGAAATTGGCTGCATGGTAACCACCCATTGAGCAACCTGTGGCGATAAATGTTTCCGTAGGATAACGACGTTGCGAGGGTATGAGCTCGTCAACAATATAATTAAACCACTTCTCATGAAGAAGAATACGACTGCGTTCATCGCCCTCTTGCTTTGACCAAGTCTCCTTGTCGATGCTGTCTACGCAGATCAGCCTTATGAGTCCGCGTTCAATTAATCCGGCAACTGACGCAACCATGTCGAAATCCTGATAGTCATAAAAGCGTCCGTCTTGCGAGGGAAACACAATAACGCCGTGTCCTCGGTCGCCATATGTCTTAAATTCCATATCGCGAGCGAGTGCACGGCTATATTCCTTATGATAACTTACTTTCATTATTTGAAAATTGACTTTAACAGAAGAGGAGGAGAGGTTATCAAACCTTAGCATGGACGAATTCCACAAATCTGTGCACCTCGTCAATGTCGCGCAACTTGACGGTGTACATTTGCTGGCCCATTGCTGCTGAGAAAAGTTCTGGCATCCGCTCACACATCACGAGTGAATCCTTATACCGCTCCACCACCTCTTCGTGGCTATGGAGATATGTATAAATGTCGCGGCGGCTGGCAAATGCACAGTAAAACTGTTCCCCCTCCGTGGTGTGGCTTTCATCAAATGCCACCATATCGGCCCAAATCTTATACACATCGGTGGAGTGGGCATAATCCATCATGTCGGGCGTATAGCCCCCTGCAGGCCGCATATTCACCTCCAGAGCCACAAAATCTCCGGCATTTCCAAGACCTTCCCTGTCATGATCAAGACGGAAAAACTCAAGATGCACAAAACGGCTCCTGACATCAAAAGCCTTCACTGTCCGACGTCCTATGAGCCTGAGCGACTCCGGTAGGTCTTTGTCAACATAATACGAAAGATCGAGTCGCTTGTTGACTATGTCCATGATGGAGGGTGGCCATACTGTCATAGACTCAAACAAAGGTTCGCCCTTTGAATTGATGACAGCGTCGTAGGAGCAGATCTCTCCTGTAACAAACTCCTCGATCACATAAAGCCCGGGGTCAGCCACAGTGTTGAAGAAATTGGATAGCTCTTCTTCATTGTGGACTTTATAGGTGCCCGCGGCTCCGACGCCTATATTAGGTTTGGCTATGACAGGCCAGCCGGTCTTGAGACAGAACATCTTCACTTTGGAGAAGCCATCAGCACACTGCACTTGCCGGGCTGTGGGGATAAACGCATCTTGAAAAATGCGTTTCATTTCAGATTTCTCCTTGATGAAGCGTATTGTGTCGCTGTGCAATCCTGACTTTACGTTGAAATCGGTGCGCAGGCGCGCATCCTGTTCGAGCCAATATTCGTTGTTCGACTCTATCCAGTCAATGCGACCGTGTCTGAAAGCGAGATAGGCCACAGCACGGTACACCTGATCGTAGTCGCTGAGCGAATTGACACGATAATATTCTGTCAGAGCTTCCTTGAGTTCGGGTTTCAGGCTCTCATATGGAGCATCAGCAATAGCAAGAACCTTCACTCCGTTCTGTTTCAGCCGTTGGCAGAATTCCCAATAAGTGTTTGGGGAAATGGGGTGAAATGAATATGAAGTTCATGATGCCGGTTTATTACAGAGGATAATCCTCGAAAGCGTAGAGCACAGTCGACAGGTAGCGCTCGCCTGTATCAGGAAGGAGTGCCACAATGGTCTTACCCTCGTTTTCTTTGCGTTTTGCCAGCTCGATGGCAGCATGGAGAGCGGCCCCGGCCGAGATGCCTACAAGCAGTCCCTCTTTCTGAGCCAGAAGTCGAGACGCCTTGATAGCTTCATCATTTTTCACCGTTATCACCTCATCTATGACGCTTGCATCATAATTGCCAGGTATGAAGCCGGCGCCTATACCCTGGATTTTATGTGGTCCCGGTTTACCTCCAGATAGAACGGCAGAATCAGTGGGCTCTACGGCCACAGCCTTGACAGCAGGATTATGATTTTTCAGACCTTTGGCTGTGCCGCTCACTGTGCCGCCTGTGCCAACACCGGCTACGAAGATATCTACCTTTCCATCTGTATCATCCCAAATTTCTTCAGCTGTGTGAAGAGTGTGGGTCTTGGGGTTGGCGGGATTATCAAACTGCTGGAGGATTATTGATCCCGGATTCTTTTCTTTCAGTTCATTGGCCACTCGGATGGCTCCTTTCATGCCTTCGCTTCCGGGAGTGAGCACAAGTGTTGCGCCGAGAGCCTTCAGGAGGTTCTGTCGCTCGATACTCATTGTTTCTGGCATCGTGAGAATGAGTCGGTAGCCTTTGACGGATGACACCCATGCCAGACCGATACCTGTATTTCCGCTCGTGGGTTCGATTATGAGCGCGCCTGGTTTAAGCTTGCCGGTTTTCTCAGCGTCTTCGATCATGGCGAGAGCAATACGATCTTTCACGCTTCCTCCGGGATTGAAGTATTCAAGTTTTACCAACACTTTAGCTTTAAGATCTTCAGTCTTTTCTATGTTGGTTACTTCAAGGAGAGGAGTGTTGCCGATAAGCTCGGTAAGATTCTTTTTAATACGTGCCATATTCATAAAATTTGTAATTCGTGTTGCAAAATTAATAATTATTCCTTTATGATTGAATACCACAATTGCGGTATTTTCTGAAAAAATGCCGAAAATCGCTGTCTAAGTCCCGATTTTCTTATCCAAACAGCGTAAACAATCGCTATTTTTATGTAACTTTGTACTTAAACTTTGAACTAAACTTATAAGAGTACAAAAACAAATAATAACAATTTTATGAAGCGAATTTTACTGGCCGGAGTCGTGGTGCTCATGAATCTTACAGGAGCTGCCCGTAGCATTTCGGAAGAGACTTTTACCCTCGACGGGTTGAAGTATGCCGAATTTGGTCGTGTGGTTGCGGGAGTTGCCTCAAAAGACGTCACAAAGGTAGTGGTGCCTTCAGTAGTGAAGTATGGCGGTGGAGAAGCTGAGGTTGTGGAGATTTCCGAAGCAGCTTTCAGAGACTGTCCGAAGCTTGAGAGCATCACGATAGGAGGTTCCGTTACAGATTTCTCAGCTGAAGTATGGGGTGGAGAGGCTTCCTATCCTTTCTCCGGCACTCCTTCACTTAAGGAGATCATCATCGAAGAGGGAGAGGAGGGGATTAGGCTGCCTTATCCTTTTGTAGACGAAGACTGGAATCTGGAAAGTCTCGTGATCAATCGTCAGTTCTTTTCCAACAAGATTGTAAATGAGGGCGATGGAAAATATCATTGGGAGGATAATCCGGTATTTGAAGGTATAAAGGTGGAAAAGGTGGAGCTACATTTCACTATGGATGCTCTTCCGGATAAAGTATTCCGGAAATCCGCAATCAATACCCTTGTGGTAGGAAGTGGCATAAGTTCGTTAGGTGCAAACACTTTCCAAGAAATGCAGGAGCCGATAAAGCAATTAATTGCTGAGGCCTCTGAATCTCCCTTACAGCTTTACAGAGAGGTAGTTACTTCAGTTACAGGTAGTGGTGGCATCGGATCATTCCTCACCAATTATTATCCCTCTTTTGATGCATCAGCCTACGAGGGCATGCAAGAGGTGAACATGGGACGTCTCTTTAAGCTGCTTAACGAAACAAAATTATATAAAACGGTGTCGAGCCTCACTATCGGTGGGGATATAAAGGAGATTGGCGAGCAGGAGTTTGCTAATTCAGAATCTCTTGAATCGGTAGTAATAGGTGAAGGTATCGAGACTATTGGATATGGAGCTTTCGCACAATGTCATGCCCTTCGTGAAGTGTATTTACCCACCACTCTGAAAGTGGTGAGCGACCAGTTGTTTGCTGAGTGTGAATCACTGACGGTAATCGAAATCCCTTCCGGGGTGACGAAAATTGGATCAGCTGCTTTTGCAGGCAGTGGCCTCACTTCATTGACTATTCCGGAAAGTGTGGAGGAGATTGATGTGATGGCTTTTGCTGATTGTCCGCTCACTTCAGTAAGGGTTTTCCGGGAAACTCCATTGGTGGGCGACGAGTATTCAATGACTTGGTTCAGTTGCTACGATACGGCCAAATTGATCGTGCCAAAGACAGCAATAGAGGCTTATAAGGAGACCAGTCCGTGGTCTTTGTTTAAGAATATTGTGTCGGAACCCTGGATAAAGTGCACACCCGCTGAACTCGTGTTCACAGTTGGAGAGAAGAAGACCTTGGAATTTGAAGTGATGGATCCTGACGATTCTTTTGGCTGGACAATCTTTTGCGAGTCGCTTGATCCGGAAATATTCACCATAAATCCTGACACATTTGAACTCACGGCATTGAAGGAAGGTATAGCAGAGCTGACTGTTGCGGCTATGGGAAGCTGGAACGTCATCAAGGCAACCTTTACCGTAAGAGTGACAGCTGATGCAGCAGTAGATGTCATCGCAGTGGATCCTGATGAGGTAGTGACTGTCTATAATATGAAGGGTGTGAAAGTTGGCAACTTCAAGTATTCTGACTTGAATCTCAATCTTTCCACCGGAATTTATATAGTCCGTACTTCCGACGGACGAAGCGAGAAATTCATTCTCCGATGACAATAGAGGCTGTATCAAACCTTAAAGATACGCTTGACTGAATAAATTTGATTGGCGGTTGCCCGATCCGGTGTCGTTTAATGCGACAGTGGGTCAGGCAACCACTTTTTTTAATATGCAGCAAATATAAGGTGCGTTTCTATAATATAAGGTGCGGTTTCTGTAAGGAAAGGGAAATTTTTGGAATGAGAAAATTTGGCGGAATGGGGAGTGGTGAGTAAATTTGCGGTAAGAATAATTCCACTCCGTATATATTTTACATAATACTATGTATATAATCGACTTAATAAATGAGGTGCTCTGGAGCTACGTGATGATCGCGATGCTTCTGCTGTGGGCTATCTATTTTACTCTCGCCACGGGCGGAGTGCAGTTCCGAATGATAGGCGAGATGTGCAAGCTGCTTGTTCACAGCGCTCAGCCCGATGACCCCGACAGGTCAGAGAAATCTTCG
>CAZUNU010000021.1:12644-22711 GCA_964622105.1 uncultured Sangeribacter sp.
GCTGCTTGTTCACAGCGCTCAGCCCGATGACCCCGACAGGTCAGAGAAATCTTCGGATACTGATTATGCTTCCTCGCTTGATAATGCAGGGGGTAAAGAAAAGAAACACGTATCCTCTTTTCAGGCTTTTGCTGTCTCCATAGCCAGCCGGGTAGGTACTGGTAATCTCGCGGGTGTGGCCACAGCCATAGCACTCGGCGGCCCCGGCGCTGTGATGTGGATGTGGATCATAGCCTTGCTTGGCAGTGCGAATGCATTTGTTGAGTCAACTTTGGCACAGCTTTTCAAGGTGCAGGGGAAAGATTCATTCCGCGGCGGTCCGGCATATTATATACAATTAGGAATCGGAAAACGCTGGTGGGCAATTCTTTTTGCCATTCTTATCACCGTTACCTTCGGATTGGCATTTAATTCAGTACAATCAAACACGATTGCCGAATCATTGAAAGCCTTTCAGGTAGACCCGACGCTTACGGGGGTAGTGCTGACGGTAATGACTTTGCTGGTGATTTGTGGTGGCATCACGCGTATCTCCCGATTCAGCGAGATCGTGGTGCCGATCATGGCTATAGCTTACATTGTTCTTGCGCTGGTGATTCTCATTATGAATATCGGGGAATTTCCAAGAGTGATCGGTGAAATTGTGGATGGCGCATTCAACTTCAAGGCTGGATTAGGGGGAGGCGTCGGTGCGGCGATCATGATGGGCATCAAGCGTGGTCTTTTCAGCAATGAAGCGGGAGAAGGCTCAACTCCTAATGTGGCGGCAACGGCCCAGGTGTCTCATCCGGTGAAGCAGGGGCTTATCCAGACGCTCGGAGTGTTTACCGACACCATAATAATATGCACCTGCACGGCTTTCATCATACTGCTCAATGGAGCGCCGGACAGCGGACTGAGTGGAATAGCACTGACCCAGACGGCACTTGACGCCGAACTTGGCCGGAATTTAGGTTCCATCTTTGTGGCTCTGGCTATTTTCTTCTTTGCCTTTACCAGTATAGTGGCCAACTATTATTATGGCGAGACGAATATCCAGTTCTTCACTTCACAGCGTTGGGTGATCTGGGTTTACCGAATCATAGTCGGAGCTATGGTGATGATCGGAGCCCTGTCTACACTCGATTTCGTATGGGCTTTGGCTGATATAACAATGGCTTTGATGACCATCTGCAACCTTGTGGCCATAGCAGTGCTCGGAAGATATGCCGTTATTCTTCTCGATGACTATAGATCGCAACTCAAGAAGGGTCATGATCCCGTCTACAGATCATCGACCCTCCCGAAACTCAAAACAAAATGTTGGGATTAGGTAAGGATGCAAATAAATATGTAAGCCCGGCAATCAGTAAGAATTTATTATCGACGCTTACTAAAAAATTTTTTGAATAAATTTAGTAGAATAGTTGGAATATTGAATTTTTATTTATAATTTTGCACCAACAAATGAGAAGAAATATGAATAATTGCATAAATATACGTTCTTGGTGGCGCCTCGGAGATGATACCCGATGGCGTTGATCGTTCGTGGCTCCGCAACCGGAGCGGTTGCGAAGAGCAAAATGCAATCTCTATTATAGTGCCATCGGAGTAAAACTCTTCCGGTGGCTTTTCTTTTGCATACTATAGTGACTAATTTCAGGTTTGATGACAGTCAAGTTCAAAAGGAAACATTTTTGCTTCGGAAATAATACACAATCATATATGGATAATAATACATTTATCGACCCCTTTCTGCCCGTAGATGAAATGGGCTATTACGGACGTTTCGGTGGCGCATATGTGCCGGAAATCCTCCACTCAAATGTAGAGAATCTTAAGAAGGCATTCAAAAAATATGCCGATGATCCTGAATTTTTAGCAGAATATGAAAAACTTCTCGCTGAATATGTAGGACGCCCAACGCCGCTCTATCATGCCAAAAGACTTTCAGAGCATTTCGGCACAAACATCTATCTTAAAAGAGAAGACCTCTGCCATACAGGTGCCCATAAGATCAACAATGCCATCGGCAGCGTGCTTCTCGCTAAAAGAATGGGCAAGACTCGTATCATTGCCGAGACGGGTGCCGGCCAGCATGGAGTGGCTACGGCTACAGTATGTGCCCTGATGGGTCTGGAATGTGTGATCTACATGGGTAAGACCGACGTGGAGCGCCAGAAGCCTAATGTGGAGCGTATAAAAATGTTAGGCGCAAAGGTCGTGCCGGTGACATCCGGCAATATGACTCTCAAGGATGCTACTAATGAGGCAATACGTGACTGGTGCTGTAATCCGCAGAACACTTTCTACGTGATAGGTAGCACAGTGGGTCCGCATCCTTATCCACAGATGGTGGCACGTTTCCAGTCGGTAATCAGCCGCGAGATACGTAAGCAGCTCAAAGAGCAGACCGGTCGTGAGTTGCCGGATTACGTGGTGGCATGTATCGGAGGTGGCAGCAACGCTGCAGGAGCCTTCTATCATTTTCTAAAGGAACCGGAGGTGAAACTCGTGGCAGCTGAGGCCGATGGTCTTGGAGCCGAGACAGGAGAATCCGCCGCTACAATCAAATTAGGCCGCGAGGGCATCATCCACGGATCACGCACACTGGTGATGCAGACGGAAGATGGCCAGATTGTGGAGCCATATTCAATTTCAGCCGGTCTGGACTATCCCGGTGTCGGACCGCTACATGCTTATCTTGCAGATTCAGGACGCGCGGAGGTGCTTGCCGTGAAAGATGACGAAGCTCTGGAAGCCGCTTATCTGCTCACCCGCACAGAAGGAATCATTCCCGCTCTCGAATCGGCTCATGCTTTGGGTGTGCTCGGAAAGAAGAAATTCGGAAAGGATGATGTGGTGGTGATCAATGTCTCGGGTCGTGGCGACAAAGATATGCAGACCTACTTGGCAGCCATGAAAAAAGATTGAGCCATCCGGAATTCCGAACTTCTGACCAAAAACAGGGAAACATATCAATTTCGTTCAAAAACATTATTGACCATATACAATGAAACTGAATCAAAAAATAACCACTATATCAGCCGACCTTGAGACGCCTGTAGGACTTTATCTCAAGATCCGCGACCTTTATCCGAGTTCGGCACTCCTTGAGAGTTCCGACTATCATACCACACAGAACTCCATTTCGCTGATAGGCGTTGATCCCATCGGTTCGTTTACGGTGCTCAATGAGGAGATTGTGGGCCGTTATCCTGATGGCTCTGAAATCAGAAAGAAAGCAGACAACGTGACAGACGCATTGCGCGACTATATCCGCTCCTTCTCGATCGATCTGCATGATCCCAAGCTATTCAACGGGCTTCTTGGTTTCACGGCATATGATGCGGTTCGATACTTTGAGCCGTCCGTTCCTATTCAGCCGAAAGACGCGACTTTCAGCGATATACCCGACATGCAGTACCTTCTTTACAGATTCATCATACAGGTGAACCACTTCCGCAATGAGATGACCATCATTGAAAACATTCCGGAAGGAGAAGAGAGCCGTAGCGACGAATTAATCTCGATTATCCGCAATAATAATATAGCCATTTACCCATTCAAGGCTGCGGACGATATTGAGTCGCCCGTCACTGACGGTGAGTATGAAGAAATGGTGAAGAGAGGAATAGCTCATGCGAGAAGAGGCGATGTATTCCAGATTGTGTTGGCCCGTCGATTCTCTCAAGGTTTTACAGGAGATGAGTTCAACGTTTACCGTGCACTTCGTTCCGTTAATCCTTCACCTTACCTTTTCTTCTTTGACTTCGGCAGTTTCAAGGTATTCGGTTCCTCTCCCGAGACTCACCTCAGGGTTACAAGTGACCACACCGCTTACATCGATCCTATAGCAGGCACATTCCGGCGCACAGGCGACGACCGTAAAGACCATGATCTCGCAGAGCGTCTTCTTGCCGACCCGAAAGAGAACGCCGAACATATCATGCTCGTGGATCTCGCCCGTAATGATCTGAGCCGTAGCGGAGGTAAGGTAGAAGTGGAATACCTTAAGCAGATACAGTTTTACTCACACGTGATCCATATGGTGAGCCGAGTTAAGGCTTCATTGCCGGAGGACGCCGATGTTTATAAACTCTTTGCCGCAACTTTCCCTGCCGGAACCCTCAGCGGAGCACCCAAAGTGAGGGCCATGCAACTTATAAATGAGATTGAGCCGGTCAGCCGTATGACTTACGGCGGATGCATCGGAACCTTTGGTTTCGACGGCTCACTTAACCAGGCCATCACAATCAGAAGTTTCCTTAGTAAAGACAATCGTCTCTATTCGCAGGCCGGAGCCGGCATCGTAGCCCGTTCCAATCCTCACAGCGAGCTTATGGAAACCAACAACAAGCTTGGCGCATTGGTGAAGGCAGTGAGTAAAGCAGAGGAATTAACAAGATAATCCACCCTTGATCCGACAACAGTATGAAACTTCTTATTCTTGACAATTACGATTCATTTACATATAATATAGTGCATGCCGTGAGAGAACTCGGTGTGGAGCCAACAGTGGTGCGTAATGATAAGATTACCCTTCCCGAAATCGACGAGTTTGATAAGATAATCATTTCCCCGGGTCCCGGCATACCATCAGAAGCCGGTATCCTGCCTGAACTTCTTCAAGAGTATGCGGGAAAGAAACCTATTTTCGGCGTCTGCCTGGGTCATCAGGCCATTGGTGAGTGTTTCGGTGCTCAACTTGAGAATCTCGAAGACGTTTATCACGGTGTGCAGACTGAAGCATTCGTCACAGCTCCCGATTATATTCTCGAGGGAATGGGAGAGAGTTTTCCGGTAGGACGCTATCATTCCTGGATAGTGGGAGAGAAAGAATTTCCTGAATGTCTTGAAGTGACATCAAGGGATGCTGATGGACGCATCATGTCGTTGCACCATAAGGAATATGACATCCACGGAGTGCAATTCCATCCTGAATCGCTGCTTACACCCGATGGAATACGTATTATCTCCAATTTCCTCAACCATTAATCCGTATCAATCCCATGAACAAGATATTATCAAATCTCTTCGAGCATAAGAGCCTATCCAGAGAAGAAGCGCGCGACATAATGCTCAATATTGCTGATGGCAAATATAACGACAATCAGCTGTCGGCTTTCATGACCGTGTTCCTTATGCGAAGCATCACTCCCGATGAACTTACCGGCTTCCGCGATGCTATCCTTCAGCGTCGTGTTCCTGTAGACTTCGGTGATGTGAACGCAATAGATATAGTAGGCACAGGTGGCGACGGCAAAAACACTTTCAACATCTCAACGGCATCTTGTTTTGTTGTTGCCGGTAGCGGACGCAAGGTGGTGAAGCATGGCAATTACGGTGCCAGTTCAATCTCGGGTTCATCAAATGTGCTTGAACAGCACGGCGTGAAATTCACTGCCGATATCGACAAGCTACGCCGATCGCTTGAGGAGAGTGGCGTAAGTTTTCTTCACGCTCCCTTCTTCAGCCCGGCCATGAAGAGTGTAGGCCCTGTGCGCCGTTCACTGAAAATGCGTACCTTCTTCAATATGCTCGGTCCGCTCGTGAACCCTACTCTTCCCAAAAATCAGCTGTTGGGAGTCTATAACCTCAAGCTGATGCGCCTTTACCGTTATATCGCCCAGAACGAGGGCATCAATTGCACAATCGTTCACTCTCTTGATGGCTATGATGAGATATCCTTGACTTCTCCCTTCAAGGTAGTAACCAACAGTTCGGAACACGTTATGGAAGCCTCCGATTTAGGTCTGGGAGTAGGGCGCCAGGAAGATCTTTATGGTGGCGACACGGTAGAGGAAGCTGCGGGAGTTTTTGATGCCGTGCTTGAGGGAAAGGCTTCCGAGCCGAAGAAGAATTGCGTCATAGCTAATGCCGCGTTCGCCATACAGACTTTGGAGCCTTCCCTTTCGTTGAAAGAGGCGGTGAAAGAAGCTCGTGAATCGCTTGAGAGCGGCGCTGCACTTGATAGCTTCCGCAAATTCGTTGATCTTAACAGCTGATATCATGGCTAAGAATATCCTTAAGGAAATAGCAGCTACCAAACGCCGTGAGGTAGAGGCTATGAAGATGGTGACTTCGGAAGGACTGATGAATGAAATGGCCCTTGCTTGCAGGCGCACCCCCTGGAACATGAGCCAGAGCATGAGAATCCATCATCCTGCCATCATAGCCGAGCATAAGCGCCGTTCGCCATCGAAAGGTGAGATATCCCCCATGAGCGATGTGGCGGAAGTTACCCGGATGTATGCTACGGGAGGAGCGGCGGCGATGTCGGTTCTTACCGATACGGCATACTTTGGCGGAAGTCTTGAAGATCTGGCCATAGCTCGTATCACGGCTCCGTTTCTTCCCTTGCTGAGAAAGGAATTCATAGTAGATGAATATCAGATAAAGCAAGCGCGTGTGTATGGAGCTGATGCTATTCTGCTGATTGCTGCGATGATTTCAGCTGATGAGGTGAGACGCTTCAATGACATTGCTCATTCGCTTGGGCTGCAGACTCTGGTGGAGATACACTCGGAGGCGGAGTTGAAGTCGGTGCCTGCTGACGCGGATATGGTAGGAGTGAACAACCGAGACCTCACCTCTTTCTCAACAGATATCAGCAATGCCATGCGGCTTATAGATGCTCTTCCGGATGGTGTGGTGAAAGTGGCGGAGAGTGGCATAAAGTCACCGGAAGATCTGAAGCGGCTCCGGAGCGTAGGATTTGACGGATTCCTCATCGGTGAGGCGTTTATGTCATCGCCATTCCCGAGGGAAACTTTAATAAAGTTCAGGTCATGCGAGTGAAGGTATGCGGCATGCGTGATGCCGGCAACGTGAAGGAGATAGCAGAACTTAGGCCGAATTACATGGGATTTATCTTTTATCCGCGTTCTTCACGCTATTGTGGAGGGATGGATCCGGAAATTATCAGGAATCTGCCTGAAGATATAGAGCCTGTGATGGTGACTGTAGATATGCTTGAAGAGCAAATCATGGAGATTGCACCAAAATATGGTTTCCGTACTGTTCAGCTGCATGGAAGTGAGGATCCTGAAGCATGTAGGGCGCTCCGAAAACGTGGCATGAAAGTAATAAAAGCTGTGGGAGTAAGCACGGCTGAGAGTCTGGAGAATCTGGAACGGTACAAAGATCAGGTAGATTTATTCCTGCTCGATACCTCTTGTCCGGAGAAAGGTGGCTCCGGAAAGAAATTCAACTGGGATCTTCTCACTCTTTATGACCTTGACAAGGATTTTATGCTTAGCGGTGGAATCGGGCCTGACGATGCGGAGGCTATAGCCGGAATTAATCATCCGCATTTTATAGGGATTGATCTGAATAGCAGGTTTGAATTGTCGCCTGGAATGAAGAATGTGGATGCATTGCGTAAATTTCTTGAGGCGTTGCCCAGATAGGTATGGGTTTAAGTGAAGGTGAACCACTCAGGGATTAATAATTCTGATAAATAGAAAATAATATATGAATCGACTTATAAATTTGTTAGACAAGAAGAACAAGAACCTCTTGTCGGTATATTTCACGGCAGGATTCCCTGAAAAGGATTCTACTGTGGAGGTGATGGAAGCCTTGTGCAAAGGTGGCGTGGATATGATCGAGGTGGGAATACCCTTTTCCGATCCTATGGCTGATGGCCCCGTGATACAGAACAGCGGCACTATCGCCCTGCGTAATGGCATGACTCTTCGTCTCCTTCTTGATCAGGTGGAGCAGGTACGCAAGAATAATCCCGACGTGCCTTTCATAGCTATGGGTTATCTGAATCCAATTATGCAGATGGGACCGGAAGAATTCTTCAGCCGTTCTAAGAAGGCCGGGATTGATGCTGTGATTATCCCGGATCTGCCGTTCGACACTTACATGAAGGAGTATAAGGATCTGAGCCGCAAGTATGACATTCCCATGATCATGCTCATCACTCCGGAGACTTCTGAAGAACGCATCCATCTGATTGATGAGCATTGCGACGGTTTCATCTACATGGTTTCGGCTGCATCCACCACCGGTGCGCGTGATCGTTTCACAGAAGAGCAGCTCGACTATTTCAAACGTATAGATGCGATGGATCTGAAGCATCCGCGCCTTATAGGGTTTGGCATTTCAAATGAGCGCACGTATGATGAGGCATGCCGCTACAGCAGCGGAGCGATTATCGGCTCGCAGTTTATAAAATGCCTTGCTGCGGCCCCAAATCCGGAAGCTGCAGTGACAGACCTCCTCTCCCGCATAGGTAGATAAATGGTTTCACCAGTGTAATTTACATACCAGGTAAAGTTTCTCTAAGGTAATATAGGTAAAAAATTGGTTTTGAGTTGAGAGGTTGTCTAACTTTGAATGTTAGACAGCCTCTTTTGGCCTCTACCAATTTTGCAAGCACCACTTGTAAAATTGACAGACAGTAAGAATTAAGAAGTGTGTTTCGGTCATACGGGTAAGAAAAGTAACCAAATAGGTAAAAAATATGCAAAATATGTGGTTGGAGATATAATAGTTTGGTTATTTCGTTGTTTATAAATGTACTACCACTGATAAAACTAAGATTATGAAAAAGGATATGATTTTCTTCTCGGAAGATGGTAAAGGACTCACTTCCACCTCCGCTAACCATATAGCTAATCTTGCCAAAGAGATGATTCAGGAGTTGGAGACTTCGCTTGCCGAGCTGACGTTTTATTCCACGACTGTTACGCTTATTGGCGCGCCCGGGCCAAACGTTTTGAATCAGGGAGCAACAGATGGTGATGTTGAGGCCACAATCGGTAAACTTCACCGTATTGCAGATGCCAAGTCGCTTATAGCATGGCTACGTGAGGCAATAAAAGCACACGAACGTCTGCTTACTGAAAATTCACGCCTTACACTTGCAGATTTTGCCAAAGAGCAAGGTATTGAACTGCCTGAGCAACCTAAATTGGCTCCGAGTCTTACAGAGGATGAGTATTTCGCATCAAAATCTATGGATGAACGATGCCGTTATTATTCGAAGGAAACTTTGGCAGCTACTCTTGGCAAAGCCATTCATCCGGGAGGAGAGTTTGCCGAAGCACGCAAGGCACTTCAGACCAAGGCACAGAAACCGAATAACGTTGAAGGAAACGGGCGCGATACCCTTATTTACTCCTATACTCCTACGGTAAGTGGGGAAGTGGTTGAGGATGTCTATTTCAGGCTTCAGAAACAATATCGTGAGGCTCAGGCACAAGTGAATTCTATGAAGTCGGAATGCAGGAAGGCTTTGGAGGAATCTGCTATAGCGGTCAAGACTGAATATACTAAAGCAATGTCTGAATGGACGGCTGAACGTAGACTGGTAGAGGCTCGTCATGCTGAGTACATTCAGAGAAGAGCCAAGGAGATCGCCGATCTTAAGATTAGAATCCCTGAGTCTCTTCAGGAGATATATGATACTGTATCAAATCTCGGTAAGAAAGGTTGAACCCTCTCGGTCTTTAAGGCTGTAGAGTTGGTTCACTTACCCCTACTGAGAAAGCATGAGGTTTGGCGACGGTCACCCGATCAGGGGACTGAACCCTTCAGGAGCGGCGAGTCTTGTCATCTGACAATAATAACTGCATTTATTGCAGATCAATAGGACCTATGTCTCGGAAACGGGACAGGGATAAATGACCGGATCTCCACAGTTTTTTACTCTCTCCATGCCTGTGATGACTTGATTGTTCGGAGGCTGTTTTTGTTTTTGACCGGAGATCCGGGTTCTTGCTCTCGGTCTTGTTATTGCTTTCTCTGACAAGACGCAACGCTCCACCTCATGCGAGGAGGAGGTAGCGGCAATGATCGCCACGCCACGCGCGTGGCTATTACCGCTACCTACTCCTTTTTTTCAATAAAGTCATTTTTCACCCTTTGTTATAGCCGAGATGTCGTTCAGTGACGGCATTTAGTGTAGGTGTCTCTATTTAAATTCTTCAGAATTACAGTTTTTCAATTTCCCTCAATGATAACCCGGTGGCTTCAGCGATGATTGCCGGAGCTACACCCAGTAACTTGAAGCTACGAGCATTCTCCAAGTTCTTTTTTGCTTCGCCTTCGGCACGTCCTTTTGCTTCGCCTTC
>CAZUNU010000022.1:0-14367 GCA_964622105.1 uncultured Sangeribacter sp.
CGCGGCTTACCACGGGAGCCTGGGGCATGCCGGGAGCGGCGAAGATGAAGTCGATCAGAAACTCGTTGGGGCCGTGGCCGATCATAGCGAGGTTGCTGTATTTTCCGTCGGCCATTTCAGGACGGAGCTGGATCTGAAGCTGATTTTTGTTCTGGTTGTCTTGTGTTGCCATTGTGATTTATTTTTTGTTGTTTTTATTTATGAAAGGTGATCTGTCAAGGCCGAAGCGTTGCAATCTTCCGCGCAATGAAATGATCGGGATGCAAGTTTGCAATTGTCTTTTTGGCTTTTGCGGATGCGAAGATAACTAAAAGAGTTTAATTATCCAAACGACCCGTAATTTTACCGTCGGCCATCTCCACCACCTTATCGGCAATCGAAGCCATGTGGCGGTCATGAGTGACTACCACAAACGTCTGGCCCCGCTCGCGCCTGAGCCGGAGCAATATCTCCTGTATCTCTTCACGGTTGCGCGAATCGAGGCTGCCTGTGGGTTCGTCGGCAAAGACAATTTCAGGATTGTTGATGAGTGCCCGGGCTATGGCCGTGCGCTGCTTCTCACCTCCCGAGAGCTCCGCCGGCTTATGGCTGAGACGGTGGCCCATGCCGAGGTCTTCAAGCAGCTTTCTGGCATCGCTCTCCGCTTCTTTGCGCGAACGCCCGGCTATCAGAGCCGGAAGAGCCACATTCTCAAGCGCGGAGAACTCCGGAAGCAACTGATGGAACTGAAACACGAAACCGATGTTGCGGTTACGGAATTCCGAGAGCTGACGGTCTTTCAATGTGAAGATGTCGGTGCCGTCGAAAATCACCGAGCCTGAATCCGGACGGTCGAGACTTCCGGCTATCTGCAGCAGTGTGGTCTTGCCGGCTCCCGAGGGGCCCACAATAGCCATGATCTCCCCTTCGGGGATGGTGAGCGACACGTCGTGGAGCACTGTCAGAGGCCCGTAGGATTTAGTCACATTTCGAATCTCGATCATTCCTTCAGCAGATTTATAGTATGGATTAGAGATTGTTGTCTCCTTGTGTGAGCCAAGCGCCCTTGAAGCCTGTCTCCTCGATAGTCTTCACCACCTCAGAGGCAGTGGCGGGATCATCGTCGACTCCATGCATTTCGAGCACCTTGTCGGCTGAGTTGAGGTCAAGGCTCCATTCCTGATCAGGGAATTTGCTACGTACAGCTCCCAAAATAGCCGTGGAGCAACCGGCACATTTCGCATTTGTCTTGAATTTCATATCTTTTGGTTTTTGTGATTTTATGATATTGAAGCAGGCGTGAGAATTCCCAGCCTATATATGCAAATTTAAGAAATTTATTTCAATAATCCTTTAAGATCGGCTGAAAACATCGATTTTCGGTGAGCGAGCCTTCCTGAGCGACCATTTCAGATGACCCTTTCTCTTTCGGATCATTGCATAAAAAAAGTCTACCTCTTTTCACAAAGAAATAGACCGAAACCTTAATCTTAATTATACTATGAAAAACACTACGCAAAGTTAACCCTATTTCAATCTAAATTCCAAACTTCTGCCGTTTTTTTAGGTCATTATTAACAATTATTAAGTGGAAAATAATTAAATTTGCGTTTCAAAGGGGTAAAGCACACAAAAAAATAACCCGTTGCCTTTGGAGCCCCGGAGATTATCTAAGTCATTCTAATTATTTAAAGACGTGGAGAAACTCTACCAATATCTTTGGAAGTCGCGCATGTTCGGACGCACTCTCACTGACTGCGACGGACGTTGCATCGAAGTGATCGACCCCGGACGGCTCAACACCGACTCCGGACCCGACTTCTTCAACTCAAAGATAAAAGCCGACGGCACTGAATGGGCCGGAAATATCGAGATCCACGTCAAGGCTTCAGACTGGAACCGCCACGGCCACCAAAACGATCCGGCATATGACGGCATCATACTTCACGTGGTGGGTGTGGCCGACCAAAGAATACGTCGCTCCGACGGCTCGCTGATCCCTCAGGTGGTGATCACGATGCCCGAGGATTTCTTCCGTACATTCTCCACTTTGCAGACAGAGGCTGATTCCATACGTTGCGCTTCGGCTCTTCCTGATATTCCCTCCTTGACGGCCACCGACTGGCTGGAGACGCTTGCCATTGAGAGAATACAGGCTAAAAGCGAGAAGATAAAGGAAACTTACGCCTCCTGTGGCAACGACTGGGAGCAGACTTGCTTCGTCACTCTTGCCCGCGGACTCGGATTCGGGCTTAACGGAGATCCTTTCGAGATGCTCGCACGCTCTATCCCGCTGCGCATCCTGCATCACCACTCCGATGTGCCCCACCAGCTCCAGGCTATTCTCTTCGGGCAGGCCGCAATGCTCGATTCATCGCTCCACATTTTCGATGAATACTATCAGCTGCTCTGCCGTGAGTATTATTTCCTGGCAAGAAAATATGGCCTGCGCCCGATGCGTTCCGGACTGTGGAAATATGCTCGCACCCGTCCCCAGAATTTTCCTCACCGCCGTCTTGCATTCCTCTCCAAAGCATGTGAGGGTGGTTTCTCCATCTTTTCACGCCTGCTCGCCACAAAGGGGGATGAGACTGAGGCCCGTAAACTCTTTGACTGGCAAATTGAGGGCTACTGGCAATCGCATTTCTCATTCGACACGGAGATCAAAACACAGTCTGACACGCTTTCACAGGCGAGCATCACGCTTCTGCTCATCAATGTGGTGGCGCCATTGCTGTATGCCTACGGCTCCATGCGCGGTGATCCCGATCTTGCTGAGAAAGGGCTCGACCTCCTTGCCTCTCTTCCACCGGAATCAAACACCATTATCCGCGATTGGCAAAGATACGGACTCACAGCCAAAGACGCGATGCGCTCCCAGGCTCTGATACATCTGAGAAAGGAATACTGCGACCGTAGAAAGTGCCTGTATTGCCGGTTCGGCCATCACGTCTTGAATCATTCTGCCGGAAACCGCTCTTTAAGCCGCTTCCCACGCAATTTCCGCAACTCTTCACCCTCAGCAGTGTTATAGTATTAACGCAACCATCAAGGTTGCCCAATTAAGACCACCATAAGACGTAAGCAATATGCCACGAAATAACAGAGAGAGAAATCCAAAACGGATGTTCCGTGAAGACCGCATACTCACATGGACCAACCAGACTGATGAAACGCATCAGCTCTTAGCTTTCCTGTCGGAAAGACTCAAAGACAAGAGCCGCACTGATCTCAAAGCCTGGCTGAGACATGGACATTTCAGAATAAACGGAACTGTGCAGACCGCATTTGATGCGCCGGTGGAGCCGGGTGCAAAAGTGGAAGTCAACACCTCACGTCCGTTCGTTGTACTCCGCAATCCAAGGTTGCAGCTCGTATACGAAGACGACGACGTGATTGTGATAAACAAAGGCTACGGACTCCTTTCAGTAGGCACACAGAGCCACAAGAAAGAGGAATCAGCTTACGATATCTTGCGGGATTACGTGAAGCAACAGGATCCACGCAATAAGCTCTACGTGGTGCACCGTCTTGACCGCGACACATCCGGGCTCATGATGTTTGCCAAGTCTGAGGAGGCACAGGAGACACTGCGCCACAACTGGAACAACATGGTGCTCGACCGCCTTTACGTAGCGCTTCTTGAAGGCTACGTGAAGGAGGATTCAGGATTCATGAAGAGCCGCCTTGTAGAAAACTCGCAGTTTGTGGTCTACTCCACGGAGAATCCGGAAGAGGGCAAACTTGCTCTCACACGATTCAATGTGCTCAAGCGGGCCAATGGTCTCTCTTTAGTGGAATTCTCACTTGATACAGGCCGCAAGAACCAGATCAGGGTTCACGCTTCAGAGATGGGACATCCTATTTCGGGTGACCGGAAATATGGCGCGAAAGAGAGCCGCCTCCACCGCCTCTGTCTGCATGCACGCACTCTACGCTTCGCCCACCCGATCACACGAAAGGACATGCGTTTTGAGCTTCCTGTGCCATCGCGATTCCTTCAGGCGGTAAAGACCACTGAGTCTCCGGCAGCCAAGACAAAGGCTGCAGAGTCTCCCTCCGACAGCAAATAAAAAATCATGACATGCTATGGCTATAGACACATCCTCATATTATCCTGAAGTGCCTTCGTCTGACGGACGAGACGACAACTTCAGTCTCAACAACCGTAGGGGTGGACTCTTCGGTGATGAACCCGACGAGCATCCTGCACAGGACAAGAAGCCGGCTCCTACCCCACCGCCTCCACCACCTTCGCAGCCTCACGGAACCAAAGACAGCGAAAAATCCGCCTGGGAAAAGATAGCTGACGGAGCAGCCAACTTTTTGTCGTGGGTGCTCGTGCCTTTGCTTATGCCGGTCTACGGCATGATGCTGGCTTTCGGACTTTCTATCCTTGATGTGGCTCCTATGGGCATGCGGATAATCTTCACGCTCATTGTGGCCGGAATCTGCGTGATCATACCCATGATCCTCATTCTCCTGCTGAAGAAATTCGGACTTATCGATGATGTGGGTCTCAATAACCGCGACGAGCGACTCGTGCCTTACATAATTACTATTGTCTGCTTCGGCTTGACTGCATGGTTCATGGCTGCCAAAGGAGCTCCGTTATGGCTATCGCTCTTTTTCGCAGGTGGCGCTTTGGCCACTATCATCTGCACCATCATTAATTTCAAATGGAAAATCTCGGCTCATGCCGCGGGTATAGCCGGCGTCGTAGCCCTGCTTATACGTATCGAGAAAGATGGCTCGGCAGAACCTGAGCTCTTCACATGGCTTATAATCACCATTCTACTAACAGGATTGCTCGGATCGGCACGTGTGTGGCTCGGTCGCCACACTGTTTGGCAGGTTCTGGCAGGCTATGTGGTGGGGTTCTGCAGCGTGTTTTTCCTAACCATGATCCGATAAAAAATTGAACAAGATGTCTTTTTACAACTATAAACGCCGAAAAAGCTCCACAGCCAATGCAGGAGGAGTGTTGATTGGAGGAGAGAATCCTATACGGGTGCAGTCAATGACCAATACATCCACTCTCGACACAGCCGGAAGCATGGCCCAGGCCTTGCGCATAGCCGAGGCCGGAGGAGAGCTCGTGCGCCTCACCACGCAGGGAGTGAGGGAGGCGGCCAATATGGCGGAAATCCGTGCCGGTCTTGACAAGGCCGGTTGTCATGTGCCTCTCGTGGCCGACGTACACTTCAATCCCAACGCCGCCTTCAAGGCTGCAGAGACGTGTGAGAAAGTGCGCATCAACCCCGGAAACTTCGTTGATGCAGCTCGCACTTTCAAGAAGCTCGACTTCACAGATGAGGAATATAAGGAGGAAATCGAGAAGATACGCACTACCCTCGTTCCTTTCCTTGAATTATGCAAGCAACATAATACGGCCATACGCCTCGGTGTGAACCACGGTTCGCTTTCCGACCGCATCATGAGCCGCTACGGCGACACTCCGGCCGGTATGGTGGAATCGGTGATGGAATTCCTGCGCATATGCCGCGAAGAGGATTTCAATGATATTGTGATTTCAATAAAGGCCTCAAATGTGGTGATCATGGTGGAGACTATGCTTCTGCTTGACAGAAAGATGGCAGAAGAAGGGATGAACTTCCCTCTCCACTTAGGAGTGACGGAAGCGGGAGACGGTGAAGACGGACGAATCAAGAGTGCCGTCGGTATCGGCACTGTTCTCTCTCACGGCATAGGCGACACTATAAGGGTATCACTCACGGAGGATCCTGAGAAGGAGATTCCCGTAGCAATGAAATTGCGCGATTATATCGCCTCGCGTGCCGGACATTCAGCCGTGACAGAGCCTGATCCCGTTGCTGGAGCCACACGTCTGAGGGCCGTGAAAGTACCGGGCTTCGAACATACTGATGATCCCCTTGTTGTTGGATTGGATATTGAGGAAATCCCTGATACCTGGCATAAAGTTGATGCCTCATCTGCCCCGATGCTCTTTGAAGACGAGCTGCCGGTCGTAGTCGCATCATCCAATAAAAATATTCCGGGTGAGATAGCCTCCTGGATCGACAGGTTTGTCACACTGGGAGGTAAAAACCCGGTCATCATACATATCAAATATTCAGATTCCGGGCTTGAAGATCTTCAGGTGAAAGCCGGTGCAGATTTCGGTCCACTGTTGCTCGGGGGCTATGGCTCAGGTATCTTTGTTGAGGCCCCGGCTTTCAGCCGTGATGAACTTAACTCACTCGCTTTAGGACTGCTCCAGGCAGCGCGACTGAGAATCAGCAAGACCGAATACATTGCTTGCCCCGGTTGCGGACGCACGCTTTTCGACCTCCAGAACACTTTGCAAAAGGTGAAAGCCGCCACAAAGGAACTCAAAGGATTGAAGATCGGGGTAATGGGCTGCATAGTCAACGGTCCGGGCGAGATGGCTGATGCCGATTACGGCTATGTCGGAGCCGGGCCCGGTAAAGTGAGCCTTTATAAAGGCAAGGAATTAGTGGAAAAAAATATCCCGAGCGAGGATGCCATACCACGCCTGCTTAATCTGATAAATGAATGTGAGGCCAAGAAGCAAAAAGCTTCAGCTGAATGACAATATACTATCTGAATGATGACACTACATAATGAAGCAGGCCGCAAATTTGCGGCCTGCTTCATTATGTAGTGTCAGATTTGTTATCAGCGGAGAATCAGCATAGCGTCGCCATAGGCACCAAACTGGTATTTCTCTTTCACGGCAACATCGTAGGCCTTCATCACGAGGTCGTAGCCACCGAATGCCGACACCATCATGAGCATGGTGCTGAGCGGAAGATGGAAATTTGATACAAGCGAATTGCAGACTGTGAAATCATAAGGAGGGAAGATGAACTTGTTGGTCCAGCCTTCGAATGTCATCAGATGGCCGTTCATGCATACTGCCGTAGCCAAAGCCCTCAACACTGAAGTGCCTACCGCGCACACATTGGAATTACGGTCTTTCGCGGCATTCACCATCTCGACGAGAGTTTCGTTCACAAACATCTCCTCGCTGTCCATGCGATGTTTGGTGAGATCCTCCACATCGATATCCTTGAAATTACCCCTTCCACTGTGGAGAGTGAGGAAACCACGCTCAACACCCTTGATCTCAAGGCGCTTCAGGAGTTCACGGCTGAAATGCAGGCCGGCTGCAGGAGCCATGACCGCGCCCTCATTGGCAGCGAAAATACACTGGTATCTCTCGGCATCCGATTCCTCAACCTTACGTGTGATGTATTCGGGCAATGGAGTCTCTCCCATGGAGTAAAGAAGTTCCTTGAATTCCTCATGAGGGCCATCGTAAAGGAACCGGAGCGTGCGGCCGCGTGATGTGGTATTGTCAATCACCTCGGCTACGAGTGAATCATCCTCTCCGAAATAGAGTTTGTTGCCAATACGGATCTTTCTGGCAGGCTCCACGAGCACATCCCAGAATTTATTCTCCTCATTCAGCTCTCTGAGCAGGAACACCTCGATACGTGCGCCGGTCTTCTCTTTATTCCCATAAAGGCGAGCCGGAAACACTTTGGTATCGTTGAAAATCATCACATCACCATCATCAAAAAAATTGAGAATATCCTTGAATATGTGGTGAGTGATCTCTTTTGTCTTTGCGTCTACTACCATCAGGCGACATTCGTCGCGGTTCTCGGATGGATACTGTGCGATAAGATTCTCAGGAAGCTTGAATTTAAACTGTGAGAGTTTCATTGCTTGTTATATGTACTGTTGTATGTGTGTGTGTTTTGTCTGACAATTCACTCCGGCTCTGAGGGAAGCCGGTAATCTTCGGGATATGATATCTCAGCCGTGGCGATACGTTCCACAGCCTCATCCACGCTCATGCAGGAGCTTACAGGTATCTGCCCTACCCTCGTGCGACGCAATGCCGTGAGATGCGCTCCGCTGCCGAGAGCCTCACCGAGGTCGCGGGCTATGGCACGGATATAGGTGCCTTTGCTGCAGACTATGCGCAACGTGATCTCCGGGAAATTACATTCCAGAAGCTCCATATCCTTTATCTCAAGAGGTTTGGCCTTGAGCTCCACATCCTTTCCCTTGCGAGCCAGATTGTAGGCCCTTTTGCCGTCGACTTTCACCGCTGAAAAAACGGGGGGCACCTGCATGATTCTTCCCGTGAATCGTGGAAGCGTCTCCTCTATCTGTTCGCGTGTGATGTGTTCCCAGGGAAATTCACGGTCAATCTTCGTCTCAAGGTCATAACTTGGAGTAGTGGCCCCGAGGCGGATTGTGGCTACATATTCCTTGTCGCCGCTCTGCAGCTCCTCTATGCGGCGTGTGGCCCGGCCTGTGCATATGATCAGCACCCCGGTGGCCAGAGGGTCGAGAGTGCCGGCATGGCCCACCTTGAACTTCTTGACGTGTAACCGGCGCTGTATGGCACCCCGCAACCGCTTCACGGCGTCAAAAGATGTCCAGCCTAATGGTTTGTCGATACCGATTATTTCTCCGCTAATAAAATCCATTTGCAATCAGCTTAATTTTCAATGCCAGAACAGGCAAAGAATACCCATAGCCACACAATATGCGGCAAACCAGATCAATTTTCCTTTCTTAACGAGACTGAGCATCCACTTACATGCACAGCAACCCACTATGAAAGATGCGAGAAATCCAATCAATAAGGCACCGGCGCCTACAGCTGTATCACCCTGATCGGCGGGAGTCGATATGATATCCTTAAGATCAAGCAAAGCCTCGCCAAGAATTGGGATAATCACCATTAGGAAAGAGAAAGAGGCCACTTTGTCTCGCTTGTCGCCGAGAAGGATACCGGTGGCTATAGTGGTGCCCGACCGACTCAGACCGGGTAATACGGCCAAAGCCTGGGAGCAGCCTATGATGAAGGCATCAAGCCACGTGATGTCGCGTCCCTTGGATCCGCTTACCATCTGGCCGTCGGCCTTCTTTCCGGTGAAATGAGCGAAACTCAGCAGGCAAGCCGTGATGATGAGGCATATGCCCACTATCGTAAGGCCACCGCCGAAAAACTCTTCTACCGTGTCCTTGAAGAAGACTCCTACAATGCCGATAGGTATGCAGGATAAAAGTATTTTGCAAACGTAATAGAAGTCACTGTCGCGACGGAAAGTGAAGAAACTTTCGCAAAGCTTCGAGAACATAGGCCAGAGCACTACGATTGTGGAGAGCACTGTGGCAGCATGAAGGATGAGATCGAACTGAAGCACTTTGTCGGAGGGGAGATCAATGCCAAGGATCTCTCTGAAAATCTCAAGATGTCCGCTCGAGCTGATCGGCAGATACTCTGCGAGTCCTTGCACGATGCCGAGTATGAGGGCGTCTAACCATTCCATATTAGTAACTTATCGCTATTTGAAATTTAGTAATCGGTAAGATATCGGTTTGAAATGTAAATTATATGCGTAACAAATTCCGTGCCACATTATTCCTCTGCGGCGCCCTTTGCTGCGGCTCCGGAAATCTCTTTACGGCGCGAAGAGGGGGTATAGATAATCGCGAAAGCCATCAGAAGGAAACCAAGGAAAGAGAGCAGCGGGCCTACAACTATTCGGCGAGTGCTGAAGATCTCGGGATTGAAACCGTTTTCCACGGTGCTTCCGCCACCGCTCATCAGAATAAAGCCAAGGACAATCAGAGCCACACAACCACCCATCATATAGTAGTTGGTCTTTGTGAAGGGGCGATCTTTCTCTTTGATCGGATCTATGCCTCGAGGATCTTTCTCTATCGGCTGTTTTATATTGATATTCAATGCCATTATCTAAAGTGTTAATTCTTGATTATTTTGTTTATTGTAGATCTATCCGGGGAACAGCTCATGATCATCATTTGAACAGTTCGTCGTAATCCTGATGCAGATAGCGCGAGGTAGCCACCCATGCCGCTATGCCACAAAGCAAAACACCTCCGCACACGAGGCCGGCTCCGACCACTCCGAGCAACTCCCAACTTATATAATCGGTAATATTGCTGAATCCGGCTCCGGGAGCGGATATCATTGCCAACACAAGCACAAGTGTAGCCAACAGACCGGCAATCAGGCCTGAAAGCATGTTGTTGTTGACAAATGGACGACGGATAAAGCCATTGGTTGCGCCCACGAGCTGCATCGTGTGTATGGTGAAGCGCCGCGCATATATGGCAAGATGCACGGTATTGTTGATCAAGACGAATGAAATTATGAGCATCACCAATGCCACAACTCCCAATATCAGGGCAAAACGCTCTATGCTCCTGTTCATATTCTCTACCATTATGGAATCAGGAAGAGCCGCTCCCTCCACTCCGGGTATCGACATTACGTAGGTTTCGATTTTTTTCAGCTCGGCATCGGTAGTATAATCTGATTTTACAGTAAAAGTGATTTCCGGCGACAGTGGGTTGACACCAAAAAGAGCCTCAAGATCTTCTCCGGTATCCTTTTTCCAGTTGTTCAGTGCTTCCTGCTTGGTGATTACCTTTACGGCAAGGGCATAGGGTTGCACCGAGATTCTCTCGGCAATGACTTTTGTAAGGGAGTCGCTGATCGTGTCGGCCATCACCACGTTCACCTCCAGCTTCTCGCGGAGCCTACGCGTTTCGTTGGCGGCACTGACGCTTATCAGCGCTATTATGCCTATGATAATGAGCACAAGCGTCACGCTCACGATCGTAGTGAGATGAGCTGCCCAATATGAGATTTTTACCTCTTTATTATTCTTCATATCCTCCGGATATATTCATGTGTCGCGCACATGGAGCGTATATACGGGTGCAAAGTTAATAAAATTAGACCCCTCTTGTCAATCTTTGACGCCATTTTTTATTACTTTTTAATCTTTTTCTCCGCAATTCCAATATAAGGGGAGAGAGTTTTTTCCAGGTTTCCCCGACTTTTCCAGCTACGCAGCATCAAAATGTCAGCTTTTTTATGTAGTTTTGCATCATGACCGACAATTCAGAATTTCTAAAGGCAGCCTATTTCACACTTGGCTGCAAACTAAATTTTTCCGAAACCTCCACCATCGGGAAGATGCTGGAGCAACGCGGCATCACCAAAGCTTCAAAGGGTGAGACGCCTGACATATGCATAGTCAACACTTGCAGCGTCACGGAAATGGCCGACAAGAAGGGCCGGCGCCTCATACGCAGTCTCGCCACCCGTTATCCCAATGCAACTATAGCCGTGACGGGGTGCTATGCTCAGCTGAAGCCTAAGGAAGTGGCCGAGCTGCCGGGAGTAGACATCGTCTTGGGCTCAAACGAGAAATTACGGATGGCCGACTATATCGACTCATGGCTGAAGACACATAAGAAGCACGTGGAGGTGACCCTTCCTCTCGATATACATACTTTCACTCCCTCCTGCGAACATGGCGACCGCACGCGCTTCTTCCTGAAAGTGCAGGATGGATGCGACTATTTCTGTACCTACTGCACCATCCCTTTCGCACGAGGACGTTCACGATCGGGCAATATTGAGCAACTTACCCGGATGGCTCGTGAGGCTGCGGAGGCCGGTGGAAAGGAGATTGTCATTACCGGCGTGAATATCGGTGAATTCGGGCGTGACAACGGTCAACGTTTTTTCGACCTTCTCCGCCGTCTTGACGAAATAGAGGGAATCGAGCGCTACAGAATCTCATCTATCGAGCCAAACCTGCTCACCGAAGAGATAATAAGATGGACAGCCACCGAGGCTCGGGCGTTCATGCCACATTTTCACATTCCTCTCCAGTCGGGTTCCGACAAAGTGCTCAGGCTCATGAACAGGCGCTATGACACCTCGCTCTTCGCTTCACGGATTGACATGATACGCGATCTCATTCCCGATGCGTTCATCGGAGTCGACATCATAGCCGGTGCGCGTGGCGAAACTCCCGAAGAGTGGGACAACAGCCTGCGTTTTGCAGAAAGCATCGATGTAACCCGCTTCCATGTCTTTCCCTATTCCGAACGCCCCGGCACAAAGGCATTACTTCTCGGCGACAACGTGTCGCAGGAAGAGAAACACAAGCGTGTGGCCGCTCTCACAGCTCTATCCGACCGCAAGATGGAGAAGTTCATGCGGCGGCATTCAGGCTCAACTCGCCCCGTGCTTTGGGAGCAGGCATCAGGAGATGAATGGATGCACGGACTCACCGATAATTATATAAGGGTGGAGGCTCCCCTGAAACCCGAACTTATCAACACTGTCAGCAACGTCCGCCTCAAAGACATACACCGAGAGGAGCCTGAGATGATGACCGGCGAGCATGCCGTGGAATAATCCCATGCCTACAACGTAACAACTGACAATGTGATCCAATCAAGACATGCCACCATCAAGATATGAAGAAATTAGCTGTCATAATTCTTAACTGGAACGGACTCAAGCTCCTGCAGGAGTTCATTCCTATAGCCTCACGCTTCACGTCGGGAGAAGAGGTGGATCTTATCGTAGCAGACAACGGATCGACCGACGATTCTGTTGCGTGGCTCAAAGAGAATCACCCGGAAGTAAAAGTTTTGGAGTTAGGTAGCAATTATGGCTTCGCCGAGGGTTATAACCGCGCCATTGCAGAGACCGGTTATCCTTACACCTTGCTTCTGAACAGCGATGTGGAAGTGACGGAGGGATGGTGGCAACCTCTGCTGAAATTTATGGAGGAGAATCCCGATGTCGGAGCAGCCCAGCCTAAGATCAAAAGCTATCATGACCGCAGCTCGTTTGAATACGCCGGAGCTGCTGGGGGCTACCTCGACCGTCTGGGCTATCCCTATTGCCGCGGCCGCCTATTTGATTCGATCGAGAAGGATGAGGGGCAGTATGACGGGCAACCGGAAGACATTACCTGGGCCTCAGGAGCGGCTCTGATAGTAAAAACCGATCTCTATCTTAAGCTCGGAGGACTTGATCCGAAGTTTTTCGCTCATATGGAGGAGATAGACTTATGCTGCCGCATGCATATAGCCGGCTACAGGGTTTGTGCCATCAGCGATTCCGAAGTGTTTCATGTAGGCGGCGCATCGCTCAACCAAGGCAATCCGAAGAAGACATATCTTAATTTCCGGAACAATCTTCTGTTGCTCCATAAGAATCTGCCGGAAGCAATCGGGAAGCGTCGTCTGTTTGTGCGCCGACTTGCCGATACTTTGGCTTTCCTTATGTTCTGTGCCAAATTCGACATCCCCAATGCCAGGGCGGTGCTGAAAGCTCATTCCGATTTCAGGAAAATGCGGAAGGAATATCCCGAGCATCCCTCCGCCGACATACTTTCCACTCTGCCTGGTGCTAAAAGGAACATAATCATCGACCGCTATCTTCTACGTAAAAAGAAATAAATAAGATACAATCATATGAAAGATAAATCTTCCCGTCCACTGATTTTGGTCAGCAACGACGATGGCATTGAAGCCCGTGGAGTGCATGTGCTTGTCGACCGCCTGGTGAAATTCGGAGATGTAGTAGTGGTTTGTCCGGACTCTCCACGCTCCGCCCAGTCGATGGCTTTGACCGTTAATTCGCCATTACGCATCACTCGTTTAGCCGATTATAACGGAGCTCGGATGTTTAAGACCAACGGCACACCGGTAGACTGCGTTAAACTCGCAATGTACACCGTGCTCGACCGCAAACCCGATCTCATGGTCTCAGGTATTAATCATGGTTCCAATGCCTCTATCAACGTGCTCTATTCAGGCACTATGGGAGCAGCTTTCGAAGGCTGCGCTTTCGGCATACCCTCCATCGGATTCTCACTCACCGACCACTCTGCTGATGCTGATTTCGGGCCATGTTTGCCATTTGTGGATGCAGTAGTGGCAGGTGTCCTGAATAACGGTTTGCCGGAGGGAGTTTGTCTGAACGTAAATATTCCGGATTCGGAGGTTCCACCGGTAGAGATGCGCCTCACGAAATCGTGCAAAGGCAACTGGTCTGACGAGTATAAGGAATACACGGATCCATTCGGAGGTAAATTTTATTGGCTGACAGGAAAATTCATAAATGAAGAGCCCGATAATACAGATACGGACGAATGGTGTCTCAATCATGGCATAGTATCAGCCGTGCCGGTGACGCTCGACCGTACCGCACCATTTGAAAAGGATTTCACTTGGCTTAACATCCGTTTTTAACCAATAAAACCCCAAATCGACCATATTTCACATAAATTAACACAATTGAAAAAGATAATCAAGCAATTATGTTAATTTTAACGAATGGAATAATGGGTACAGTAAAAAAAATTTGTTAACTTTGCGGCGTGGATTCCTGACCGCATCCTCATTTTCCGTACGTATGAGGTCGGTTGGCAGTCAGCCTCTCATAACCCGAGGCTCGAATCTGCTTCCCATCATAAGAAAAATAAGGATAGAATAATCTTCTCATAAGACCAATTAATCGTTTCATTGACAATTTTA
>CAZUNU010000022.1:14377-21849 GCA_964622105.1 uncultured Sangeribacter sp.
TTGCATTAGTAAAGTTATGGATTAATAGTTAAAATTAGGATTAGGACCTTCAATCTCTTCCGATGTGTTTCGAGAGAGATTGGAAAAATGGGGTGCGTAGTGATATGCGCCCATTTTTTTGCCCCTGCCTGACATTTGTTTTTGTCAGATACCCGATAACGACAAACATGAAGTTTTTTACTCTCGGATTGGTGGAATGGATTATTAGTTGTAATTTTGAAGTGAATTTCACAGGGCATACGATTTTTAGTGATGCCTAAGTAACTTGATAAGGAAATGAAGCTTCTTTTCTCTGACATAGTCTCTATTCTTGATCCAGCGACTGCAAGCAGCGATCACACCATGATAGACACGCTGCTCACTGATTCGCGTTCGCTTTCAAGACCGGATTCTTCTCTTTTCTTTGCTATCCGCACGCCGGGTGGCAACGACGGCCATGACTACATACTCCCCCTTTATGATAAAGGAGTAAGGCATTTCGTGGTAAACGAAATCCCGGAACCGATGAAAGGGAAAGAGGATGCAAAATTCATTGTGACCGACAATGTGATTGGCGCTCTGCAGAAAATCAGCGGGAAAGCCACCGCCACGTTGGTAGATACCGAGATTGTGGCCATAACCGGCAGCCGGGGCAAGACAACTGTGAAAGAATGGATTTTCCAACTGATGGAGCCAATTTGCGAAATTGCCAGATCTCCACGAAGCTTCAATTCCCAAATCGGTGTACCTCTGTCGCTATGGGAAATTGAAACTACTACCCGTTTAGCCCTCATCGAAGCCGGAATATCAAAGGAAGGCGAGATGAAGGCTCTTGCAGAGTGCATACATCCCGACACGGTGGTGATAACCAACATCGGCCATGCCCACGCAGATGGATTCAGCGACACGAAAAAGAAGGCAGCCGAAAAGGCTTCACTCGCCGCCCCCTCGACGGTCAAAACCATCATCTACAACCTTGATTCGCCCTATCTGAAAGAGGAGGTGAAGAAATATGCCGGGGGAAGGAGATTAATATCCTGGTCTTTACAGGATCCGGAAGCCGACGTTTATCTTACCGCCCGGCTCGATTCCCATAAAGAGAAGACAACAGTTTCATACACCTTCAATGGCGAAACCCATACGATAATCGCGCCGGCCGCTTCAACGCACGAGCTGGAGAACGTAGGCGCAGCTCTTGCGTTCCTTCTTGCTCACGGTCTTTCTCACGAGACAATCAGGCTGCGCTTCGCGACCCTTCACCGTATTGGCACAAGGCTCAATGTAACTGAGGGGGTCAATAATTGCTCCGTCATTCATGATTCTTACACAAGCGATTTCTCCTCACTTCGTCCGGCAATCGATTTTATGATGCGCCGGGCTATGCCTCACCAGCATCCCACCCTTATTCTCAGTGATCTGCATCACGAGACCTCCGGGGGAACTGAAATCTACGAGGCTATAGCCAAACTGGTGAAGGAAACCGGGATAAAGAGGTTTATCGGTGTGGGGGAAGCCTTGAAAAATCACTCCGCAATATTTCCTACCGATGCAATGTTCTTCAGCACTACTGATGAACTTCTCCGGGAGCTCTCGCCTTCCGATTTCGATTCGGAAATAATACTTGTAAAAGGTGCGCCGGAATTCGACTTCTCCAGAGTGAGCGAGATGCTCGAAGCGCGTAAACATGAAACGGTGTTGGAGGTGAACCTGGATGCCCTCGTAGACAATTATAATTATTTCCGGAGCCATCTGCCTCAAGGCACAGGCATAGTGGCCATGGTGAAGGCTTTCGGCTATGGCGCAGGCAGCTATGAGATTGCGAAGACACTTCAAGATGCAGGCGCGGCATACTTGGCAGTGGCAGTGCTCGACGAAGGCATTGATCTTCGCCGCAACGGTATAACGATGCCTATCATGGTGATGAATCCGAAGGTAGCCAACTATAAATCGATGTTTGCCAACCGTCTTGAACCGGAGGTGTATTCGCTCGACATGCTGCGCGACGTGATCCGTGAGGCTGAAAAGAACGATATGACCGACTATCCGATTCATCTTAAGCTTGATACGGGAATGCACCGCACAGGGCTTCTTCCTGATGAACTGGAAGAGGCTGTGGAGTTGATTCTGGCTCAGAAAGGAGTGAGACTGGCTTCAATGTTCTCGCATCTCGCTACGGCTGACTGCGTTGATATGGACGACTATACCCTGCTTCAACTCTCACGCTTCAAGGAGATGACTGAATTTGTGCTGGCACGTTGTCCTTATCCGGTGAAACGTCATGTGCTCAATTCAGCAGGCATCCTGCGCTTCCCGGAGCATCATTATGATATGGCCCGTCTTGGAATCGGCCTCTATGGAGCAAATACCCTGCCGGAGGATATCGAGAAACCGCTGGCCACTGTATCGACTTTGCGCACAGTTATCATAGCTATCCGGGAATGGGATAAGGAGGAAACCATCGGCTACGGACGACACGGGCGACTCACCCGAAAATCGCGTATCGCTACGATCCCTATCGGATATGCCGACGGGATGAACCGTCACTTCGGGCGTGGGGCGGTGTCGGTAAAGGTAAATGGAAAAGACGCCCCTACAGTTGGAAATATCTGCATGGACGCCTGTATGATTGATGTGACTGATATTGACTGCAAAGTGGGCGATACGGTTGAGATTTTCGGACCGGATGCTCCGGTAGGTCGCCTCTCCGACGTACTTGGCACAATCCCTTACGAGATTCTCACTTCAGTATCTCCGCGAGTCAAGAGAGTATATTATAGGGAGTGATCGAGCCGCCTTGCCAATATCTCAGAAGTGGGTGGGGGGTTATGCCTGCGAAAGTTGTTCGAGGCATTTCTTCACCTGTTGGTCAGTGTCAAAGAGCTTCTCCCTGCAATATTTGAGCAGTTCCATAGCTCGTGTGGTGTAACCGGCAAGACTATCTATGTCACAATTGTCTGATTGCATTTTGGCTACGATCGATTCCAGTTCGGCCATAGCCTTGGCGTATGTCATATTTTCCATAAGATTTATTTTTTCTTATTATACCACGGTTGAGTTTATCGTACCGGAGGCAAGCTGTGTTTCCAGCTTATCGCCGGGATTTAGGTTGGCGGCATCGGTGACGGCATGGCCGTTAACCCGGGTTATAGAGTAACCTCTCCTTAAGGTGTTGACCGGGCTGAGCACACCAATCATCTCCTGAAGGCTGTCAAGACGCGCCACCGACCGCTTCACCACGCTTTCCGCCGCAACACCCATAAGCCTGGAGATTGAATCAAGCTGACCGGAAGCATTCTTCAGGCGAGACTCCACTATCACCGGAATCCTCATCATCTCTCTGTCAAGATTACCTCTTGCGCCGGCAAGTCGCGATTCCACAAGAGCCGGGATGCGTGTGAGTTCCATGTCGAGGCGTGCCTGAGCAGCCGTAATGCGTGTTTTGGCAAGTGCAGGAATCAATCCCTCGGCATTGTCAAGGCGCCGGAGTTCGCCCGCCACCCTGTCGGCACTGTAACGTGCAATCCAATCCACCATCTGTCCCACCGCAGAATATGCTGAACGCAGGCTGTCGATAAAAAAAGCAGCCACGGCCGTGGGAGTCTTCATTCTGGTATGGGCGATTTCATCAAGCACCGTGCGGTCGCGCTCATGACCGATGCCCACGACGATGGGCAATGGGAATGTGGCAACACGTAGTGCCAGATCATAATCGTCAAAGCCATTCAGGTCGGTGGTGGAGCCGCCTCCTCTTATAATAGCTACGCAATCCCAACACTCCATGGTCTGCTCAATCCGGTCGAGGGCATCGCGCACAGAGCGCGAAACTTTCTCTCCCTGCATCACAGCCGGAAAAAGGTGGGGATAAAATACGAAACCTTCGCTGTTGCCGGTAAGCTGATTGATGAAGTCGCCATAACCAGCAGCCCCTTCCGCCGACACTACGGCAATGCGCTGAGGAGCCGGGGGCATAATCTCCTGCTTGTTCTGGTCGAGCACCCCCTCCCTCTGCAGACGCATGAGGATTTCCCGGCGAAGTCTTTCGAGATCGCCGAGTGTATAAGATGGATCGATGTCGTTGATGGTGAATGACAGCCCGTAGACGGGATGATGACCGGCAGTGCCGTAGACCATCACTTTCAAACCGGTGGATATGTCACGCTGCGTGGCTCTGAAAAACTTCTGCCGTATGAATTGCACACGCGATGCCCATATGTTGGCCCTGAGCTTGGCCACCGTCTGACCAGCCTTATTCTTCTCGATCAGCTCCATATAGCAATGGCCACCGCTGAAACGCAGGTCGCTCAGTTCAGCTGTGACCCATGCTCCCTGAAGCTGAGGGGTCATACGTATGGCATTGCCGATTACGGCCGTGTACTCCGAAAGGGAAAGCGAAGGAGGGGCCGGAGAAAAGAGACTCTGGTCGTTCATGCCGTATATCAGTCCTCTTTTGCAGTGCCGATCTCGCGCAGAGCGCCCGTTGCAGGATCAAATATGGCGTAAGAGGGGGCTTTCTTGTCAGTGAAGAGAGTGGGATTCAAGCCGAACACAACTCCGAACTGAGCCATGTCAAACTCACGGTTGAAAAGACTCTTACCTTTGTAGGTGAGGGTGATTTTGGCAGAGCCGGGAATATTGTAGACCACTGCATCTTTAGGAAGCTTCTTCTCTACACCCTTGGCATCGACAGGCATTGTGCCTTCATTAGTAACCTCCACTTTCACGTAGACCGGCTCGCCTGAATAGTCATCGGCGCCTACGAATCCATCGAAGTCGCTCATACGGAACAAGACCGTTCGACCATCCTCTTCAGGGGTGAACGTAAAGGTGCGTACCACTGTCTCCTTCACTGAATTGCCGAGAAAAGCGGCGGTGACGGCCGCCTCCTGATGACGCAATGAGTTGAGCATCAGCTCCAGTTGTTTACCGTCGGTAGGCATCTGGTCGGCTGTGCCTCGGGTGAGGGATATCTTGGCGTCACGAATCTCCATAAGACTCTCTGCAAGCATCTGTGCCTGCTTGGCCTTCGATTGTGAAGCGATAAAGTCTTCGTCTACATACTGAAGGTATTCTCCATCATCGATTTTCTCTCCTACAGGCTGACCCGGTTCAGTAGGCTTGAACTCAGGAGCGGCTTCCGGGTCGGTATTGATCGAGAGGAGCATACCGTCGGCATCGACGCCAATGAAGGTAGTGGCACCCGGCTTAAGTTGCATGAGATAGCGTGCTTCAGGATCAGGCACTCCGTAAGGTTGCACCCTTACATTCTCGATGGTCCATACCTCGGCATCATCCTTGATGACACGGTCGGTGCCTACGTATTTCTTGGCATACTGGTAATATGGTCCCGCCTTTCGGATCTCTCTTGTGGCTGTCACTTCAATCGTAAGTGCAGTTTTGGGGAGAGTGTAGACCAGGCCATACTCGTTATGTTTCTCAGCTGTAAGCAATTTGGTCTGCTGGGCCGTCATGCCGAAGCACGTGCCGAACAGAGCCACACAGGGAAGTAATATTCTTGAAATAAATCTATTCATATCAGAAAATAATCAGGATTAAGGATCACCAAAGTCTGGGCACATCCACTTTCTCGCGGTTGACGATAGCTCGGAAAGCTTTGCCACAATAATCTGCTATATCAGAAGCCATCACCCCAAACTCACCATAATCGGCAGTGACGAGGTCGCCAGCAAGGCCGTGAACATAAGCACCGATGATAGCGGCTCTGTCGGGGCGATAACCCTGAGCCACAAGGGCTGCGATCACGCCCGTGAGCACGTCGCCCGAACCGGCCGTGGCCATACCCGGATTGCCGGTGGAGTTGAAATAGACACGACCCGTGGGATTGACCGTTACAGTGAAATGACCCTTGAGCACGATGATGATGCTATAATATTTGGCCATGTCTATAGCCTTCTTCAGGCGCTCCTCAGAATTGGAATGTTCGCCAAACAGACGGTCAAACTCGCCGATATGGGGAGTGATGATGGTCTGCGGAGGCAGGATCTGCAACAGTGCCGGACGGGCTGCGATACAGTTAAGCGCATCCGCATCGAGCACCAATGGAGATTTGCAGGTCTTGAGCAAGCTCTCGAGAGCATCGATCGTACGTTGGTTAACACCGATACCCGGACCCACAGCCACAGCCTGGTGCATATGGTGGATGGTCATATCGGTGATGTAGTTTTCATTCTTATCAGGCTCGAAGAGGGCTACCGGCACAGCTGTCTGGACCACCGGCATACCGCATTTGGCACTGTGCACTGTCACCAGTCCGGCGCCGCTACGCATCGAAGCCTTGGCAGCGAGCACAGCCGCCCCCATCATGCCGATGCTTCCGGCCATCAGCAGCAGCGAGCCATAGTCGCGTTTTCCGGAAAACTTTCGACGTGGCTTAAGCAGCGGGCGTATGCTCCTGGCCTCCACCACCATGAAATCGGTGTAGAGTTCCTTCATCTTGGCATCGTCGAGGTCAATGTCGAGCAGTTTCCACTCCCCTATCACGTCGGCATTCTCCTCAAAGAAGAAAGAGAGACGCGGAGTCTGGAAAGCGAGGGTGAGATTGGCATGCACCATATCCCGGCGGCTGATATTTTCGTTCCACTCGCCGAAAAGTCCGGAGGGCACATCGATAGAGATCACGTAAGCGCCACTCTCGTTGATGAGACGTGCCACCATTGCGAACCCTCCCTGGAGCGGCTGACGTATTCCAGTGCCGAAGAGACCGTCGACCACCACGTCATTCTCGCCGAGATATGGGGGAGAGAAATCTTTCTTGATCTCCGTAAAATCAATTCCTTCTATAGTAATCAGGCGCTTGAGTTCCGCTTCGCAGTCATGGCTCAGTTTGCCCACCACATTGAAGAGGAAAACTTCAATCTTCTTGTAACCTTGTTCGAAGAGCTGCCGGGCCACGGCGAGGGCATCGCCGCCGTTGTTACCGGGGCCGGCCACGACCACGATTCTCTGCGTTGGAAGGAATCGTGATACAATCTCATATGTGACGGCCTGTGCGGCTCTCTCCATAAGGTCGAGCGAGTCTATGTTCTGAGCTTCGCAGGTAGCGTTATCAATTTCGCGTATCGCGTTAGATGCAAAAATCTTCATAATTCATTTGGATGCGTCGGGTTAAAACCGAGCGCAATGTGTACAAATCCACTTCTACTGCAAATTTACAACTTATTTCGCTAACTTTCATGGTCTGTCCGCGTTTTTTATATAAAAGAGATTTTATTTTGGCAAAACACGCATTTATTTCGCGCTTCTCTTTGTCAGAATAATCATTTTTTGTATTTTTGCAACAAATTGAAACAATTTGAGATCGTCTTACTCCCGTGAGACGGCCTATAAAAAAGTTTAGACAAAAAACATGGTAGATTACAAGAAACTTGGCCTTGTCAACACAAAAGAGATGTTTGCCAAGGCAGTGCATGGCGGTTATGCCATCCCCGCATTCAACTTCAACAACATGGAGCAGCTCCAGGCTATCATCAAGGCTG
>CAZUNU010000023.1:0-21724 GCA_964622105.1 uncultured Sangeribacter sp.
CTCATAATTATGCTTGCCTTCGCAGACGCGGTCGAGAAAAAGGGACACACGACCGTCCGCCAGCTGCCGTTTGCGCAGTTTGAAAGGACTTTTCTCTACTATGGATTTCTTTTTTCTACCCATCGTTTCTCTGTGTGTTGTATCCGAGTGCAAAGGTAATAAAAAATCTCCAAACGAGTATCATTTAGAGTAACAAAAATAATCACAAAAACGTCTTTTAAGAGAATGAGAAGATATTCTGATTATTGTTATAAATATCAATATATAAGGTTATTATATTCCCTTTGACTATTAATGGATTCTCTTGTTTTACCGCTTTATTCTTTTCCTTAGTAATTAATAACTTCATTTTCGGTTCAATGTGCAATCCCGGAAGTAATCATAAGAGCTCTCATATTATAATTAAAACAAAGAAATATTTTTGACTTCAACCAGAATTCTCCATAGTATCCATTATTCCTAAATTGGGATGTGCTTAGGATTTACACTTACCGACCGGAGGCTCGAGCAAAGTGATTCGAATTACATGCGTACGGTCAAGACTTCGGGCAATAGCCTCGTCAAAATATTCCATATATTTCGGAAGGAAACGCTCACATAGAAGACGCAAAGCTATTATCTTCTCATCCTTATATGTAACGTTTTCGCATTTTCCTATGGCAATGGCCGAGCGGTAATGTTCAGTATAATTGAGTTTCTCAAGCTCAAAAGCCGGCGAACATTTACTTACGGCTGAAAGACTAACTACCGGATTATGCTTGATACAGTCAATTTTCTCACCATCAGCCGCACAATGAAAATAAAATATATTTTCCCCTCCTCTCACCAAAGAAAGCGGCACTCCGTAAGGAGTTCCATCTTCACGGGTCATGCTCACCGTTACGTAAGGCGCCCTATCCAATATCTCATACGCCTCCTCAGTGGTAATTTGCCTTGAGGCTTTCCTCATTTGTCTCATATTCTTTTAACCGTGCGGATATCTTAATGGTTTTCTTTCTTACAAATTTATAAAAAAGAAATCAGACTTACCACACTCACTCAAAATATTATCTCAAGTTGTATGCTGTTAATGTTGGCAGGGTCGTCGGCTTGTCAAGTAATGTTGGCAGGTATGTCGGCTTGTCGAGCTCCTACCAACATTAGAGTAATAATAATTCTTAGAGGAAAGCTATGTGAATTAGCGATAAGTCTGGACTAATAAATACTAAAAGGATACCATTGATAATAACCAAGGGGTTTTGCATTGATAGAGTAAAAAGGTATTATAACGTTCAATCTCAACTTTTCTGATTATGTGAATAATAATATCAGCTTTTTTATCTAATTTTGCATCTGTTTTTCAACAAGCTTTCTGTGGAAGCAGAAATTATATAAAATGCAAAATAAAGAAACGAAGACTCCTACCTTTCAGGATGCCGAGAGGCAGAAATTGGGTATTATCGGTTTGTCGGCTATGGTTTTCAGCTCTGTAATTGGAGGTGGAATCTACGACATCTCGCAAAACATGGCAAGTGGAGCCGCAATGGGTGCTACAGTAATCTCCTGGATTATCACTGCAATTGGAATGTTGTTCCTCGTAATGACATTCAAGATACTCGCCAAAAGTCGCACAGATCTTAAAGGTGGTCTCTATCAATACGCCCGCGAAGGCTTCGGCAATTTCATAGGATTCAATGTGGCCTGGGGATTCTGGTTATGCACGGCATTCGGCAACGTGGCTTATGCCGTGATGCTGAATGACTCCGCTGCATCTTTGTTTCCTGTATTGCACGAACATGGATTCCCTACCATTGTTTTCGGAACAGTGTTGATATGGATGATGTATCTGATTGTCTCCCGAGGCATCCGGACGGCCTCTTCAGTCAATATCCTGATTTCAGGAGTAAAACTTACTTCTATCTGTTTCATCATCGGAATCCTGTTTATCTATTTCAAGGTTGGCTTGTTTACAACAGACATTTGGGGACGTGCCGACAACTTAGGCAGTATAGGAAGTCAGGTTCAGACCACCATGCTCGCCACTCTCTGGTGTTTCGTTGGTATTGAAGGCGCAGTCACAATGTCGTCACGTGCCAAACGTGAGAAAGATGTGGGGAGAGCCGGAGTGATAGGATTCTTTTGTGCCTGGATTCTTTACGTGCTTGTGTCGCTGCTTTCCTATGGCATAATGACGCAACAGGAACTTGCAGGTCTCCCCGACCCCTCCATCGCTTACGTTCTGAAAGCTTCCTGTGGAGACTGGGCTTACTGGTTTGTGCTCACGTCCATCTTTGTATCTTTGCTCGGAAGTTGGGTGTCGTGGACGTTGTCATGCGCGGAAGTGCCATATGAAGCTGCAGTTGTCAAACTTTTCCCGAGGAGTTTCCTTAAACTCAATCACAGGAACATGCCCTCAAAGGGAATGATTATCTCATGTATAATCATGAACCTCACCCTGTGCCTGGTGGTGACGGCAAGTTCTGTCTATCAGGCTGCCCTCACTCTTACATCCTTGATGGCACTCCCCTCTTACCTCTTCAGTGCATTGTTCTTAAGCAAGGAAAGTATTTATGACAGCAGATCCGGAAGAAGACAAATTTCCGCAAAACATCTTGCCATCGGCATTATTACAGCCATTTTCTGCGGTTATATCTTCTATTCAACAGGCTGGAGACTCCTGCTCGGAACTCTCGTATTTTACCTTCCCGGACTCTTTCTGTTTGTCAAAGCCCGTAAACAATACTATGCACAACAGCCTATCCTTACCAAGTTTGAAAAACCTTTGTTCCTCCTCTTGGTGATAGGCGGAATTATTGCATTGATATTGCTCCTTGACGGCGGAATTGCAATTTAATCTTTGATAATCAATAAGAGATGCCGAGAGAATCGAGTTTAAGATAATCTTCTTCACGTAGTCCGCAATCTCTCAGATCTACCCCTTTATTATGATCTGTAAGATAAAGAGGTTTCGAGGGTGCGTATTCCTTGGAAGAGAGTGATGAATTTGAACGTGTCCAAGTAGTATGAATCCCCGCCAAATCCATTATGGTGTGATACAATGCCTCGCTTGATGCCACTCTCTTCAAACGGTTATTTTTAAGAGCATCAATCTTATCCCTGTTCGTCTGCGCAAATTCTTCGTTGTTCCATACGATGAAAGGCACATGAATCTGATAATAGCTTGGCACCGGCGATGCATGGAGGAAAAGATTCCGGTCATCATCAAAAATATCTTCACCATGATCGCTCGTATATATCATAGATGACATTCCATTCTCCTTCTCAAGACGTTCGATCACCCCTGCGAGCAGATCTGAAGTCAACGAAATTGTATTATCATACGCGTTGATCTGCTTGCTGCGGTCTTCCCTTTTACCTTCTGCCGGACCATCCGGCAAGAAACGCGCCTTCTCACGAGGATAACGGTCGATATAATTGAAATGTGAACCATACGAATGAAGAACTATAAGTTTCTTCTTTCGATCTGATTTCAAAGCCTGGTCAAGATATTTGAGCAGATCAGTATCATAATAAACGGAATCCGGATGAAGTGATTCCTTTATAAATACGCACGTGTCAGCCTCCTCACCGAAGAAGTCAATAAACGAATGGTTGCGGGCTTGTGCGGAATAGAACGAAGTATGGAATCCTGCATTCTTGAACGCACTTATCAAACTTCTTGTATGATAAATAGAGTCGCCGAAATTCTCTGCATTGAGATGTGAGAGAAGCATCGGCACTGACTTGTGAGTCGTGTTGGATTCAGTCAAGGCTTTTGGGAAATATATCAGGCCCTCCTTATTCATCAGGCTCTGATTTGTAGGCTTTCCGTAGCCACCAAGTTGCCAGTTATCGCCTCGCGAAGTCTCACCGATAACCAACACGTAGGTTTCGGGCACGCTGTCGGGATGATCAGTGATAACCGGAGTGACGAGCTGAGATACATTATCCTGATACCGGTTGGTCTTTATCGTGCGGTTTACAGCTTCCTTGAGGTTGTAGCCGATATTGACTGGATAAAGATCATCATACATATGGTATGGGCGGGGATTGAACAAATAGCAACAACCAAGGAGCAGCAACCCGAAGGTAATAGTCAGCCAAGCAGTTTTCTTAGCTCGTTCAGAAAAAATCCAGGATATACGGTAATTGCGTACCAATGAAATGACTGCAATAATTATCGGAGGTAGAAACACAATGAAAATCACTGTGATTATGCTACTGAGATTTCCCAGCAGCTCGCCTATTTCATTTGAATTCGTTGTGACAACGTTTAGAAACATGTCCACTGCAATAATAGACCGTCCATACATATGGAGAAGCACCATTTGAAATGCCGCGAACACAAAAATTATTATGAAGCAGAGTGAGCGTATACCGGTTCTGCGTCCGGCCGAGAGTAGCCATAGATAAAATCCGGCCGGAAGTACTATGTTGGTCAAAGCTGCAAAAACAGGCATTTTATCAGCAAAAGCCAACCAGACATTTGGAATCAAGCTCGCAGCCAATGTCCAAATAAGCAATAACTCTGCAATTTTTTCTCCTTTTCTTCCACGATTGCCTCCACTCTCGCGGAGATTCACCGTACTCATACTTTTTCTATTATTATATTTCATCATCTTACCTGTTCAGAATCTTCTCAGATCAGAACGCTTCATTAATACTGAATATAAAAGAATTTTCCCCTCTGCCGAATCCGTAATCAAGCCTTATATTGGTTTGTTTCTTGAACTCCCATCTGTAACCGAAACCAAAATTGGGGAGCATATGCTTCATCTTCAATTCCGATAATTTCGGGTAAACGGTGCCGACACCACCCCACACAACTATTCCGTTGCGACGCCATACATGCTGACGCAATTCAAGCGTGAGATCCATCTCTCCGTTGTCGCGGAATCGGCCGTCATAATAACCTCTCATAGTATTGCTGCCTCCGAACGTTGCCATCGAAGCCCAGGGCACATCGCCATAACAATATTTTGTGTGATACTGTGCCGCTAAGATGCCACCTTTCCACACCTTATTATATATTGAGAAACTTAATTCCGTGGAGCTGAATGGCTGCTTGTTAAATAAGAATCTTGGAGCAAAATTCTGTTCCACGGTAGCAAGCAATCCTTTTTCTGTAGCCGTAAGATTGTCGCGTGTATCAAATTGGAACACCACGCCAACTGAATACGTTGAAGTATGCAGCGGTTGCCCCTCCCAAAGCTCAGGCTTCTGCATCTTGGCGGCATGAGAAAATGAATACGTAAGTTGTGGACCCAAGAAAAGTCCGGGGATAAGTGAATGAAGATAATTTACCTTGGCTCTTACATGGGTTTCATCAAATTTAGATCTGTTTGACATATCTATTCCCTGATGATAACCGATGCCCCAGAATTCTCTCGGAAAATGATAGAAATAAAGATTATAGCCTATTCTATTTTTCTCTCCCGGAAATATCTGAGTACCCTTTATGCCTATAAGATAAAATCCCACAGTTGAGATATCTCCATAAAGAGACACATTGCTCGGTCTGGTAATGGTATCCTTCAAATTGCGCCGATAGAAACCGGCGGCAACTATACCAATTCCGAATTCCGTATCAGAAGAATAATGCGGACCTCCTATAATGCTCCAGTCAAATCGCTTATATTCCTTGGGTTTGTTGGATTCGTTGAAGTAATTGATAACTCTTTGGAAAATATTAGGCCTTTTCTTTACAACAGTGTCTATTTCGACATCGTTAGTCGAATTGCTTAAAGTGTCCGTCTCGGCACTCGATACACTAAAAACCGAAGTGACAATCAGAAATATTGCCAGAATGATTTTTCGCATGATTGTGGATATTTGTCTTACAAGCCTAAATTTTTTGCAAATTTACGAAATTTTCACCTAATAATACTATCTATACTTCGCCAAAATTGGTCAATTTTCAACCCCAATAGTCTTAAGGATAAAAGTGAATCTCCAATTTGTTGAGATTGAGTCAGGGGCGTCGGGGTGTCAAGTACATGTACAAGTGGCTGCAAACTAAAAGCGATCATTCAAATCAAATGATAAGAACGATCGCTTTTTCATTTTTATAATATTTTGCCATCAAAGATGTAGCGGGGTATATTTATTAAACTCCCGGAACCATGAAATTGGAGATTACATTGCCCGGAGCCGCTTTCTCCATAAGCTCCTGACTGAAGGTGAAGGATGCAGCATTCGTATCTGTTGTCACTGACAACAATGCAGGACCTTTTGCTGAAAGCCAACGACGCATGGCTCCTTCAAGCTCTGCCGGATCAGTAACCGTCTCAGCCTGGAAACCGATTGCCTTAGCCACCTCTGCGAAATCAGGATTGGTAAGATTGGTTTCGTTTGGCTTGAGACCTGCGAGCTCCATCTCCCATTTCACAAATGCCAATGCCCTGTTGTCGGCCACAAGTAATTTCACAGGGAGCTGATATTGCACCACTGTCAGCATCTCTCCCATAAGCATGGCAAGTCCACCATCTCCTGAAAGAGAAATAACTTGACGATCCGGACAACTTACAGCGGCTCCGATTGCCATAGGTAGTGCGTTGGCCATAGATCCATGAGTGAACGAGCCGATCATTTTCCTGTCGCGCGAAGGTGTGAGATAATGGCTGGTCCATACGTTGTTCATACCTGTGTCTACGGTTACCACACAGTTATCATCAGCCAAACGGTCGAGAAGAGAGATCATATACTCGGGACGGATACACCCCTTCTTTCCCGGATTATCCACCGGTTTTTGCATTTCAGTCTTGATCTTAGCCCAATCAGCCAAGGCTTTGTCAAGGAAGGTCTTGTCGGTCTTGGCTGTTAATTTTGGCAACAATGCTTTCAAGAACAGTGCGGTATCAGCCCGGACACCAATATTCAGTTTAGCACGTTTACCAAGACGCTCAGCCCTTACGTCTACCTGTATTATCTTCTTATCTGTTGGGAAGAAGCCGGGATATGGGAAGTTGGTACCAAGGATTATGACAACATCAGCGTCAGCAATTGCATCTTCTGCCGACCACATACCCAAGTAACCCATATGGCCAACATAATTCGGCATATCCCTTGTCATTTCCATCTGTGATTTATAGGAAGTGGCCACCGGAGCATTAAGTTTAGCCGACAATTCCCTTACCTCTGCCACAGCGTCCGTTGCTCCGTGACCAACATAAATGGCTATAGTCTTTGCCTGATTGATAAGATCAGCCGAAGCTTGGATTTCTTCTTCAGATGGTTCGGGCAGACGTTCTGTGTAAGACGGAAGTGTTGACGCCGTATCAGAAGCAGCCGGTTGACTGATAGTGTCAGCAGGAAGGCCAATCACACCTACTCCACCACGCGATATGGCCGTCTGCATGGCGCCGTGAAGCATGCTCGGCACTTGTGCCGGGCTCACTGCCATCTCATTATAAACCGTACAGTTTGAGAAAAGTAGTATCGGATTTGTTTCCTGGAAATAACCGGTTCCAAACATTGCTGAAGCACAAGTTGATGCTATGGCCAGCACGGGCGCATTAGATCTTTGAGCATCATAAAGGCCATTGATAAGATGTACATGACCCGGACCGCTGCTTCCTGCGCATGCAGCTAATTTACCTGTAAGCTGAGCTTCGGCACTTGCTGCGAAGGCGGCAGCTTCCTCATTCCTCATATGAATGAATTTTATTCGTCCATCTTTTGATATGGCGTCGGTCAAAGCATTCAGGCTATCACCGGTAATGGCATACAGTCTCTCTACACCTGCCTCTGCCATGGTGTCCACCACTTGCTCTGCGACGTTTAAAGTTTTTTTCTCTGTGTTATTCATAATTATAATTAAAAATAAGGCCACTCCCCACTTACATTCCGGTGGGAAGTAGCCTTCGTGATTAATATATACAAAATTTCTTATTCACTTCCGGTAAATTCTTTATTTCACTTCTCTTTGGTTATCCCGGCTTATGGTTTAACCTTTACCAGCATAACTTTAGAGTCGGCTTTGGCTACAACACTATGCTTTACATCGGCACCGAGCAGCATGAATTCACCGGCTTTGAGCGTATGGGGTTTATCTATCACTGTAAATTCTACCTCACCTTCAAGCACGTTTACTATTACCTCTGCCGGAGCAACGTGAGCATCGAGCACCTGACCGGCCTTAAATGCGATCAATACAACTCCACCGTTTTCATTGCTGAAGATATTCTGGAAATGCACTTTATCTTCTCCACTCTCAATCTGGTTGGTGAGCACATGAACCTCACCGAACTTATACTCTGTGTTAATCATAGCTTGATATGGTTTTAATAATAATGAATATTGGTTGCATCCTGACCTTTGGCAGTCATGATGCAACCATTATAAAAACGCCTCGATTTCCTTATTTGTTCAAGGCATAATCAGCTGATCTCTTATAGGCTTGTAAGGAGCACGAGCACAATTCCGAAAATAATCAGGAGTGTATTGGAAACGGCATAAGTGATCGTATAACCCAAAGCAGGGACAGTGCTACCAAGTCTCTCCTGAACAGCTCCCAAACCGGCAGTGGTCTTTCGGGCTCCGGCACAGCATCCGAGTGTAACAGCCGGATGAAATTTGAATAATTTATGACCGATAATAATGGCGAGGAACAAAGGTACTAACGTGACGAGCAGTCCTGCCAAAAAGATCTTTGGTCCCACCTCTGAAAACGCACTGATAAATGATGGGCCTGAAGCAATACCGATCACAGCGATATACATGTTAAGCCCCAAATTATTGAATACCCATAAGGAAGCTTTAGGAATAGCTCCGTAGGTTGGACGCTTGGCACGTAACCAACCCAATATCAAACCAACAACTAAAGCGCCACCACTTGCTCCGAGACTCACCGAGACAGCACCGATCTTTATGGCCAAAGCTCCTAACAAGCCGCCCAAAAGAATACCGAAGCCTACAAATACAAAATCAGTGGCAAGAGTACGGGGATCCGCATAACCGATTTCTTTTGAAGCTATGTCTATGTACTTCTTCATTCCAACCAATTCCACCACATCTCCTGCACGTAGAGTGGTGCCACCAAGCGGATTTAGAGCAATGTCATCGCGTACAATTCTCTTAATATCCACACCTTCCATGAATGGTTTTTCCATCAGCTCATGCACGGTGATCTCCTCAAACCTGCGCGCTACGGTGACATCTACATCTTCAACCTGAAAACTTAGAAGTTCCACACCGGGCACTTCAGGACCGAGCCAAGGATATTCTCCAACAATCATTTCCCTGCGAGCTGCCAAAGCTATGGTGTCGCCGGGATTGATAACTGAAGATGCCGTTACATTATCCACAACAGAGCCGTCGGATTCTTTCTTTATGCGCTCGACAATCACCCTCTTCCCGAGGTCAGCAAACTTTTTTTCAAGTTCCTCTACAGTGCGTGGCTCAGACATCCACGTACCTTTAAGGGCAAAAGCCCTGAAAGCTATCGGACGAGCTGCATTAAAACTGGCCGGATTACTGTTGGCTCCAGCAGGACTAAGAGTCTTCTCCAACTCTTTGGTCATACTTTTTACTTTGTCAAGTCCTCCCATCATGGCAGGTCCAACATAGCCAAGAAGCCAGACAGCGCCCAAAGTGCCGAATACATACGTCATGGCATAGCACACCGGTATAGCTGCCACCATATCGCTTATCGATTCAGGCGATGCCGATAAAGATCTGACGGTGTCTTCGGCTGCTCCTACAACAGGAGAAGCCGTAGAAGCTCCGGCCATCATACCCGCTGCCTGACCGGGATTAAGCCCGAATAATGCCGCTGCCCCAAGAGAGGCGGCAAGGATAAGCACACAAACCACTACAGCAAAAAACACCTCCTTGAGGCCTTCGCCTTTCAAGGATTTAAAGAACTGCGGGCCAACACTATAACCGATGCAAAATAAGAAAAGGAGGAAAGACACTGACTTCAAGGGGCCTCCAACCTCGATATTCATCTGCCCTACCAATACTCCAACAATGAGTACAGCAGTAACAGTGCCAAGTGCTATTCCCTTGAATTTCAATTTACCGAGCCAGAATCCAAGCCCTATTGTGAGAAACACAGCTAAAGAAGGAGTGTGCCTCAGAACATCGACAAACCACATATTATTCAGATATAGTTATACTTTTTTAACTTTAGTTTTACTAATTTATTATAAGTAATTCCTGAAACTTCCATAAAAGTAATTTTACTGTTACTTTTTACGTCCGTTAAACTATCTGGTCTGACTGACGATCGTTGTCAAAATCCGATCTGATGTCTTATCACGACGATAACTCGGAAATAGGAAGTGGCCATTCTCATCGGTCGACGAGAATGTGCATAAAGATGATTTCTGAATATTCTCCATTCTTACTCCTCTTCTCCGTAATCTCTCAATATTCACACCTTGAAGATCTATATGAGGTTTAGCCTTTTCAATTGAATTTCTACCTACATATTTGGAAAATCCGGCACTTATGAATTTCTCTGCCAGATCTTCATCTACTTCATAGGATTCAAAACTTATCGAAGGACCGAAAACCACTATCAATTCTGATAATTCTGCGCCTTTCTTCTCCAAAACGTCTAATACATTGTCCACGATCCCTCCGAGGGTACCTTTCCATCCAGCATGTACAGCTGCAATACCGTTGACATCCGGTGAATAAATCAAAATCGGCACACAATCGGCTGTTCTCACCCCTATGCTCAAGTCGTGATTAAATGTAATCAAAGCGTCAGTGTCATCAAGATTGGCAAACATATCATTCGCCGACCCATTAACTATTCTAACATTATTTGAATGAGTTTGAATTGGCGATAACGCTATTTCGTCATACCTGTTAAGATTTCCTTCATTCTCTTTCCTGCTACATCCGGGAAAATAATAAACCATTCCCAAAACTCCTTTATGAGACAATATGGTCTGCCGTATTTCATTATTCACGCCTTCTTTCATTCCTCCTTATGTTTGTCAACTTTCCTTCAGAAATATGATAAGTAAGTATCACCAATTTGTAAATTATTAACGAATACTTTATTTTCAGTATTGCATCAGTTCGGATGTCCTTTTGTTGTATTTCCTATTAGTTATTGATCTACTTTTATTTACGTTATCCATTATCACCTTTTGACATAATCTTATTAAAAATATCCGGTGTTACTCCACAGGTTATTTTTACTCAATTTCGAGTATTGTGGAGATACGTGGGGGTTGGTAATTTTGCAGTCGAAAAAATAATTATCATGAACTCCAACATCATACCTCGGATCACTCTCTCCACAATCTTTTTGGTTTCATCTTTCGTAGCCGGAGCACAATCAGCACCTGAAAACACCTCAGATGTAACCCCTGCTGAAGTCAAAAATAAAATCTCGGCATGGAGCCGGCTTCATGTAGGTGGCTATGGTGAAGTAGCCTTTTCACGCAATTTTTACAGCGATAGTTATCTACGGTATTCAGAACCGGAAAGATATAAGCACAGCTCAAGTCACGGACGCTTTGATCTTCCTCATGTTGTGATCTATCTCGGATATGATTTCGGCAAAGGCTGGTCGTTCTCTTCTGAAATTGAATTCGAACATGGAGGCACTGAATCAGCAGTGGAGATAGAGACTGAGGAAGCCGGAGAATACGAAAAGGAAATTGAACGTGGAGGTGAAGTGGCATTGGAGCAATTTTATATTCAGAAAGAATTCATGCCTCAGCTCAGACTGAGAGCCGGCATGCAGGTGGTGCCGGTTGGTGCAACAAATGCTCATCACGAACCCAACCAATTTTTTGGAGTTTACAGGCCTGAGGGTGAAAACACCATCATGCCTTGTACATGGCACGAAGTTTCGGTTTCTTTGAGCGGACGTGCAGGAGACTGGTCATACATGGGTATGTTTCTCCCGGGTCTTGATTCCGAACGTTTCGGCAATCAGTCGTGGATTCATGACGGTTCCGCCTCTCCATTTGAATATAAGATAGCCAACAGCTATGCATTTGCAGGACGCGTCGACAACTACAGTGTGAAAGGTTTGCGCTGGGGAATAAGCGGATATGTTGGAAATTCATTCAGGAATACACTATATCCGACCGACTCGGAGAAAAACAAAGGTATACGAGGCACCGTCACCATACTTTCAGCCGATCTCAAATACGAGGGGCATAACTGGCTCATCCGTGGATTTGGTGACTGGGGTCATCTTGGAGATGCGGCCCATATAAGCAAATTCAATATCTCCATGTCGAAAAACTCTACATCAAAACGTCAGGAAGTTGCATCTGATGCAGTGGCAGCCGGGGCAGAGGCCGGTTACAACTTCTTCGGCCTTAGCCGGGATTTAACTAAAAAAAATCAGAAATTCTATGTTTTCGGCCGCTTTGACTATTACGATTCAATGGCAAAAATGGAAAGCGGCACGCCCCTACCCTGGTGCAAAAAACAGATTGTTGCCGCCGGCATAAATTGGTTTCCGATTCCTCAGATTGTAGTGAAGGCCGACTGGACTTACAGGATATTAGACAAGAAATATAACAACGAGCCCTCTATAAATCTCGGAATCGCTTATGTAGGCTGGTTTAAATGAAAGAATTAAAAACTAACATATTATATCAATGAAGCTTACCAAACTTTTTTTCTTATCGCTCCTCGTCCTTCCTCTTGTAAGTTGCGACAGCAATTCAGACATTGACGACAAGGATCTTTCATCAAAAGAAATCATGCTGAAAGCAGCTACGGAAGATTATATAATCCATACTGTACGCCCTACATACCAGGCTATGGCTGATGCGGCCGTAAAAATGTGTGATCTCTGTCACAAAATGCAAGAGAAACACGAAGCAGGCACTTTGACTGAATCAGATATAAAGGCAGCCGGAGAAGCCTGGAAGCTTGCCCGCAAGAACTGGGAGCTCAGCGAGGCTTTTCTGTACGGACCGGCTGCAAATCACAACATTGATCCGCATATTGACTCCTGGCCTCTCGACAAGGCCGCTATGGACAACCTGCTAACCCAAATACGTAATGGCAACCGGTGGACACTCGACAACAACGGCGGATATGGACTTATCGGTTTTCACGCTATTGAATATATGCTTTTCCAACTCAGCGATGATGAAAACAGTTCTTTGATACATTCTGCCCAGTACACACCGGAAGAGATGGAATATCTTGTAGCCGTAGCCGACGACCTTTGTCAGCAATGTGTATGTCTCGAAGCTTGCTGGAGCGGCACAGAAAACATTACGGCTGAGAAACAAGCAATACTTGAAGACGCCGAGCTTGATTATGCCGAAAACTATGGTCAGGAGATGCTTAATGCCGGCCAACCGGGTTCGCGTTTTAAGACCTATCAGGAAGCTGCTGAAGAGATAATCCAAGGATGTATTGACATTGCCGACGAAGTGGGAAATACCAAGATCGGTCGTCCGCATATGGCATCATCTCTCGAAGATAAGAACTATATAGAATCACCATATTCACTGAATTCAATAGAGGATTTCGTCGATAATATCAAATCAGTTCGCAATGCTTATCTCGGAAGCCGGTCAGGAGATAAATCTGTAAGCGATTATGTGAAAAGCATCAACGCTTCTGTCGATGAAGAAGTGCGTGAAGCAATCGAAAATGCAATTGAGGCTATCGGCAAGATTCCGGAACCTTTTGCAAAAAGTGCCACAGGTCAACTCAGTGAGGTTGCCATGAAAGCAGCCGGTACAGATCTCGTAGATGCCCTTGAGAAAGCAATGACAATAATTACAAGACATTAAGCCATAGTTGTTTTTGATATTGATAATTAAGTAAAGTAGGGGCATTGCTTCGGCAACTTGATAATTAAATTTTATTTCAAGATTGCCATGAAGCAGTGTCCCTGCAAAGCGAAAAGCATCTCTAATTTCAACTCTCCTTACTATATAAGATCATATGAAAACTACCAACATTAATAAATATTCGCTTTTATTCTGTAGTGTCTTGATTTGTGCCTCCTGTTCAGAAGAAAAGATCGTAGACGTCACTCCGGAAGAGGATTTGCTGCCGGAATGGTATTATGCCGGTGGTGAACTCGGCACCACATTTCTGAGCACTACGAATGTGTTTGAACAACCCTCTCCTGCCATTGATCGACAAGGGCTGTATCAGTCGTTCAAGAATGGTGAAGCACTATTTGAAAAGCCTTTCATGGCAAACCAAAGTGGAGTCAGATCCGGTCTGGGCCCGGCTTATGTACGCTCTTCATGCCTCCATTGCCATCCGAATTACGGTCACGGCACACGGATTCCTGAGGGCACTTTCAATACAAATGAAATCGGCAACGGATGTCTGCTTGTAGTGCACGATCCTTCAACCGAAGCTTATGTGAGCTGGCTTGCAGGTATGCCTCAAGGCCATGCAGTAGCTCCTTTCAAGGCTCCGCTTGATGAATCGAAGATAAAAGTGGCTTGGAAAAGCGTGGCTGACGATTGGGGCAACACTTTTCCTGATGGGGAAACTTATGAACTGCAATATCCCGAAGTCACTATGCCGGCAGATGCTGTCTACGTAGTCAACCAAGGCTATCAACTTCCGGGAGAATATGCCGTAAAGCTTGAATCAACCATCGGAATTTATGGCACAGGTCTTCTCGATGCAATAACTGAACAAGATATACTCGCTCAATATCGCAAAGAAGAGGAAGACGGATTCATGGTCAACGGTTTCAATCCTGCTTTCTATGCCGGTGGAGATTGGACTTCAATGTATACGAATGTTCTTCAAGGCGACGGCACAAAGTATGTGAGACGTTTCACATATGCTCTTTCACGTGGTCCACTTCAGGATGCTGCCGGAGCAAATGCCATCTGGAACATCACTAATGTTACCCGATCAGACCGCCGCTACCATTATCTCGATGCTGCAGGCACGTATGCTCTCTATTCTGCAAAGGATCCTGAAGTGCAGGCAGGATTCGAAAATTATATTGCCAGAATCGATCCGCTGCATTCTCATCCCAAATACTGGGAGGGAACAATGGAGGAACGTATCTTAGCTTATTTGAATGATAAGGAACTTGATCCGGAGATGACCGACGACGAGTATACCGACCTAATGGTATGGCATCGCGGACTTGCTGTGCCTGCCGTGCGTGATGTGGACGATCCGGAGGTGATTCGTGGCAAAGAACTGTTTGCTGAAATCGGTTGTGATTATTGTCACCGTCCTTCATGGACAACCGGGCCCGACAATATAGTTGACCCGACCAAATTTTTCACAGGTAATGAGTTGCCTCGCTATCCCTACCAGAAGATATGGCCTTATACCGATATGGTGCAACACAAGCTCTGTATGAAAAATGACATCCGTGGAGGTTGGTGTCGTACTACTCCCCTATGGGGCAGAGGGCTGCATCAGAAAGTTACAGGAAGTGCAACTGCCGACCGTCTGCACGACTGCAGGGCCCGAACGGCATTGGAGGCAATAATGTGGCATGGTTTCTCGTCTCAAAGTGACGCACGCTATTCCATCGAGCTTTTCAGAAAACTACCGAAATCCGATCGTGATGCCATCCTGAAATTTGTTGACGCTATCTGACACCAAAAAAACTATTACCTGTTTAAGGAATTATTTTAATATTTTCCCGATAAGGTAGTTTTAAAATCTCTTCCCGATAAGGTAGATTTATAAATAATGAAACATCAGCCTTTCACCATAATCCTTCACATAGCCCTGGTCATTATTGTGACCGGGGCATTTGTCACACATTACCTCGGCATCCAGGGGTCAATCACCTTAAAAACAGGAGAAGCTCCTATCAACCGCATTATAAAGGAGTCGGGACCCGGGAAAGGAGACCTCCCTTTTTCTATAAGCCTTGATAAAGTGGAGATTGAATATTACCCGGCAACTACCACACCTATGGATTTCCGTAGTTTCCTGAATCTGGAGGGCAACATTATTTCTGTGGCAATGAACAAAGTGGGTGTATATCGGGGTTGGAGATTTTATCAGGCGGCCATCGGTGGGAATACCTCAACACTTACAGTGAGCTATGATCCTTGGGGAACCGGCATTACATACTGTGGATACGTATTGCTTGGGATAGGTATGATCGGTTTCTTTTTTCAACATAACACTCTTTGGAGAACGATGTTGAAAAAATACAAGAAACTGACAGCTCTGAGTGTAATTTCTTTCCTTGCCTTTCCTGCTTTGGCTTCTCAGACGGAGTTGCCGGCAATGCAGCGCCCCCTTGCAGCCAATCTTGGAAAAGTGCTCGTCTATTGGAACGATCGTATCTGTCCGTTGCAGACAATGGCCCGGGATATTACTTCAGCCCTATATGGATCTGAGAGCTTTGAGGGCCTAACTGCAGAACAGGTGCTTTCGGGATGGATTTTCTATTACGATCGATGGCAAAGAAATTATTTTGAAACTCATCCGGAGCTTAATTCTCTTCCGACCAATCCCACCGGCAAAATGGATAAGAAGTCTACCGAGCGTCTTGCACTGATACAGTGGATAGGCACCGGGGAGGCTTTCCGTATATATCCATATAAGACTGTTGATGGCTCTATGGAATGGCTATCGCTCACAGCACGCAAACCTTCTGGTATGGATCTTGTGCAATGGAAATTCATGCAGACTTCAATGCCAGAGATAAAACAGCTGCTACTGCAAGGAAAAAATATAAAAGCTAACGAGGCGATTTCCGCACTTATTTCAGGTCAGCGAAAATATGGTGGCCCACAACTGCCAATACAATGTAAAGTGGATGCTGAACTTTTGTATAACAAGGCTGTGCGACCATTCGTGATAGCTGTAGTTTCACTTCTTACAGGGATCATTTTACTCGTGTTTTCAATCAGCCAGCCGAGGAAAACCATCTGTATGAAGGTTATATCTTCTGTCATTGGTTGTATTTTGACAGTATATCTTGGATGCTCAATGGTGCTTCTATGGTATATCGGGGGACACGTACCATTATCAAACGGACCCGAAACAATGATGTTCATGGGGTTCATATCCTTGGCAGCCACTATTATATGGCGGGAAAATATACTGAGAGGTGGGCTTTTCATTGTTGCGGGCATTTCTCTTTTGGTGACTGTAATGGGTGGCAGCACACCACGTATTGGTGCAATGATGCCGGTGCTGTCAAGTCCGCTTTTATCCATCCATGTGATGTTGGTAATGACAGCTTACGCCATGTTTTTTCTCACTACAATTTTTGCTGCCATCGCTTTAGCTTCACATAAATTGGATTTGAAGGAAAAACTCTCAACACTCAACCGGGTGATCCTTCCTCCTGCCGTTTGCTTCCTCGGTGCGGGTATATTTATCGGAGCCGTATGGGCAAATCAGACATGGGGACGGTATTGGGGTTGGGATCCGAAGGAGACGTGTGCACTGATCATGTGGATTGTCTATGCTCTCCCGCTGCATTGGGGAATACGGGCCGTGAAGATCAAAATCGCAAATAGTAGTTTAAAAATCTTCACCAACCGCTTCTCTCCCTCTGTATTCCGAAATGATAAGATTCTGAACCGTTATTTGCTTTTCGCAATAATTACTGTTATCTTCACATATTTCGGAGCCAATTATCTTCTAACCGGACTACACTCCTACGCATAAGAAAGAGCAGTAGCCAAAAAGTTAATCCAATCTACATAGCATAATGATGTAAATTGGATCAGAAGGGTTATCGGAAGTTGTGTCAAAACAGGTAATAGGATGAATCGCAGGGACATCTCTTTGCGATATGACATTTAATATCAGATTGGTATCTACACATACCAAAAGCATATCCTCACAAATTCTGAATTTTGACACAACCTCCAACAACTAAGAAGAAGTGGTGAACGGTATGATTAATCCTCAGCCGAGTTTGAAAACTATACGCTGAACTCCGTCGGCATAACGGGTGCTCGTGATGCGGAATTGACCGATCTCTGAAGTGCGCTTCACATGATCTCCTATACATAGGCACTCGTCATAATCGCCGATTTTCACAACCCTTACAATCTCTGATGCATCTTCAGGCAATCGGTCCATTGAAAATCGTGCTGCTGCTTCCTTTTGCGTTATAAACTCTACGTTTACTTCTACGTCGGCAGCAACAACAGAATTGATGTAATCCTCAAGACTCTTTATCTCCTCAGGCGTTAAGGCTGCCGGTAGATGATAATCGAGTTTTGATTTCTTTCGCTCGATATGTGCACTAAAAGCCCTTCCATGACCATACCTGCGGGCCATCTCCCCATTGAGAAGATGCTCGGCTGTGTGCATGGGCGGGTATTCCTTCTTATTGTGGTCGTTCAAAACCGGATTTTCTCCGGCAGATGTTATTTGATTATCCATTATTTGATAGATAGTTAATATCAGAAAAATATGGCCACACCGCATATGAGCATAGAAAGCATAGTCAGCAGCCCCAAAGCGATAGGAATGTCAACGGGAAGAAATCTGAAACTGAATTTGCCGATTCGTCCGTTTATGGGTAGGTTGCCGTGTTCTATGTCATGTGCAAGATTAAGTTTACGACATAAAATCCTGAACAATACAAATATTATCCATCCCACAAGGCTGCCTATGATCAGTCCCGTGAGTATGTCGCCAGTGTAATGTACGCCAAGATATATGCGGGAATAGCAGTTCAGGAGAGCCCAAAAGAAGATAAACAAAGTGAAGCGCCATCGCTTGAAGATCATAGACATGAACGTAGCTACGGCAAACGTGTTGGAAGCATGGCTCGACGGGAAACCATAACGTCCGGCCCTGTAGCCATCAACGATATGTACCAGAGGAGAAATAGGATTTTCAAGATTTGCAGGGCGCAAACGAGCGAAATAGGGACGCATAAGCGACGCTGTGATCTGATCAGCAAAAAGTACACATACAGACGCCCCGATAATTCCGGCTAAGGCTACACGCCATCCAAAAGCTTTCCAAAGGGCGTAAATCAAGGCAAGATAAAAAACACCCCAGATAACTTTTCCACTGGCCATCTTCATGACGACATCCCAGAACAGATTGTGCTGGGAATTTAGCCACAGAAACACGTTTGTATCAACTTGAATAAGATAATCAATCATTAAGAATGTTGGTAAGTTTGAACTTATATTAATTAATTTTCTTCTAACTCATGTTCGGGCGCACCCTCTTTCGGCAAGGTGAGGTGCAGGAAGAGCCAACCGAGGAAACCGGCAAGGAAAGAACCCACAAGAATACCCAATTTTGCATTGTTGAGTAATTGCGAAAGGTAGGGATCGCCTGTGCCGAAAGAGAGGTTGGCTATGAATAAAGATACAGTAAATCCAATTCCCCCCAGCATACTAACGGCTGCAAGTTGCTTCCAATTGCATCCATCAGGCATCGGAGCCCATTTTAATTTTATGCAAAGCCATGAAAAGAGGAAAATTCCGATGAATTTACCACCTACAAGCCCCAGAATGATGGCAGGAGCCACACCATGGAACAACGCGCTCAATTGAAGGTCGCCGAAGAATATTCCGGCATTTGCAAAAGCGAACAGCGGCACGATGATATAGTTAACAATCGGATGCAAGGAGTCTTCCATATCCTGAAGTGGAGAAATGACCTTATCGGAAGCAGATTCTATCTCTTTGAGCCAGTTGAGCTGCTGATGAGTCAGTATGGTTTTTGTAGTCAGTTTCTCATCATCCTCGCTCGCAAAATATCCGATATTTTTTCTGATCGTCTTTATATATTTTTTTGGGGCATACACCGGGGTTGCCGGAACGCAGAATGCTATGAGAACGCCTGCAATGGTAGGATGAATACCTGCATTAAGGAACAGGAACCATATGAAAGCACCGATGCCGAGATAAAACACTTTGCTCTGGATGCCTAATCTCCCACCAAGCACCAAAATGCCAAGCAATAACGCTGCTATAAACAGCATTTCGTAGCTGATATGGGTACTATAGAAAATAGCAATCACAAGAATGCCACCTATATCATCGACAACTGCTAAGGTAGTCAGGAAGATCTTCAACGAGATAGGCACACGATTACCCAACATTGCCAAGACTCCGAGTGAGAATGCAATGTCGGTAGCCATAGGAATAGCCGCTCCTCCGATAAAGTCTGTGCCATGGCCAAGAAGGAAGAAAAGACCTACGGGCACGACCATACCACCTATAGCCGCTACTATCGGGAGAAGGGCTTGCCTAAATGATGAAAGCTCCCCCACCAGCACTTCCCTCTTGATTTCAAGACCAACAGAAAAGAAGAAAACAGCCATGAGCGCATCATTGATGAAAGCCATGATGCTCATCGGATGACCATGATGACTGAAGAGATTGAAGCGGCCCACCTGAAGGGCAAGCTCGTGAGTCCATAATGAGTTGTAGAAATTGTGAAGAAAAGGAAGATTCACCACAATCAAGGCAAGCGCAGTGGCCACGAGCAATACGTTGCCACCGTTAGTGAGATTCTTTATGGTCTTCCTTGCTGTATAAAACACTTGTGCCATAGTATAACCGTAAGTCTTATAAATATAATATGTACCGGAGACGCTTAATGATAAACATCTCCGGGGAAGAGTTAAAACAATGTGGGGAGGAGAGAACTGTAAAACGAGGAAGTGTTATTTCAAGGAGCCGGATTTATAGCACCTCGACCGTCGAGCAACTCAAAAAGTTGGACAGAGGCTGTCTTGGTCTTAACTTTGTCTACCTTGTCGGTCACAGTGCCGTCGTTGTTGCATACGAAAGTGGTGCGTAGGATGCCCATGTATTCCTTGCCGGCCATTTTCTTCTTTTGCCACACTCCGGCAAGCTGACAGAGAGTAGTCTCCGTATCAGCCACGAGTGGGAACGGCAGGTTTTGTTTTTCGGCAAATTTCTTATGGCTTTCCTCGGAATCTTTGCTAACACCAATCACCTGATAACCCATCTGCTTGAAGGTATCGTAATTGTCGCGGAAACTTACAGCCTCCGCAGTGCAGCCCGGGGTATTGTCTTTCGGATAGAAATAGATAATAAAGTTCATTCCCGGAAAGTCTGATAGACGCACTTCCTTACCATTGCTGTCTTTCCCGAGCAGATCGGGCATCTTATCGCCTATATTCATGCTGAGTCTACGTTTTAGTGGATTATTATTACAAAATCAACCGGCAATCGGAACGGAATCCGAATGCCGGTATCCAATCATATTGAATAAACAAATCTACATTAGCAGAGGTTTAAATCAATCAAGTTTGAGCACTGCAAGGAATGCCTTCTGAGGCACCTCTACAGAACCGATCTGCTTCATCCTCTTTTTACCTGCCTTCTGCTTTTCAAGAAGTTTGCGCTTACGTGAGATGTCACCACCATAACATTTTGCCGTCACGTCTTTACGCACTGCCTTGATAGTTTCGCGAGCAATGATCTTAGCTCCTATAGCCGCCTGAATTGCAATGTCGAACTGTTGACGAGGAATTAATTCCTTCAACTTCTCACACATCCGGCGTCCGAATTTTACGGCATTGTCAGCATGAGTCAATGTAGAAAGGGCATCCACACTCTCGCCGTTGAGCAGGATATCAAGCTTAACAAGTTTAGATTCCCTGAAATCATGAAGATGATAATCAAACGATGCATATCCCTTGGAGATGGATTTCAGTTTATCGTAGAAGTCTATTACGATTTCCCCGAGCGGCATGTCGAAAGTGATCTCCATACGGTTGCCGGAAATATATTCCTGCTTCACCAGTTCACCACGTTTGCCAAGACAAAGAGTCATGATCGGCCCTATGTAATCAGCCTGCGTGATGATCGTGGCCCTGATGTAAGGTTCCTCA
>CAZUNU010000024.1:0-21383 GCA_964622105.1 uncultured Sangeribacter sp.
CATCATCGTTGTATTGACAACGCCATCCATTCGGCAGCCGGCATACAGCTCCGGGAGGAATGTGCCGAGATAATGCACGCCCAGGGCCATGAGGAGCCCACAGGACAGGCGAAGATAACCCATGCCTATAACCTTCCCTCGAAGTGGGTGATCCATACGGTCGGACCGATCGTCTATGGCGTTTACCCCACAGAGGAGGATTGCAGGCTTCTTGCCGATTGCTATCGCAACTGCATGAAGCTGGCGGATGAAAAGGGCCTCACTTCAATAGCTTTCTGCTGCATATCTACCGGAGAATTCCATTTTCCGAACGACAAGGCTGCGGAAATAGCCGTGGCAACTGTGCGCGAATATCTTGAAGCACATCCCGACACCTCGTTCTCAGCCGTTGTGTTTAATGTGTTTAAAGATAAGGATTACTACTTATATAAGGATTTGTTAGGATATGAATAGTTTTAGCGAGAGGGTGAAGATTGCCCGCGAGAAACTGGATAAGGCTGATGCTGTGGTCATTGGGGCCGGAGCAGGAATGTCAGCCGCTGCCGGTCTTGACTATTCTGGACCGGAATTCAAGAAAGAATTTGCCGATTATATAGAGAAGTATGGTTTTCCCGATCTCTATTCATCAAGTTTCTATGATTTCCCTACGGAGGAGGAACGCTGGGCACGCTGGGCGCGACATATCAAATATGCGCGTTTCCGACCAGAGGCGACGTGGTTCTGCTTGAGCTTGGCATAGGCTTCAACACCCCCACCATTATCCGTTATCCGTTCGAACAGGTCACATATCATAACCCGAAAGCCACTCTAATCCGCCTTAATTCAGAATACCCTCATGGTCCTAAGGAGACAGCCGCACGCACAATCGCCTTCACCGAAAACATGCAGGAAGTAGTGTCAGCCCTCTCTGAATAAAAATATTAAATATTAAAAAGGAAAGACGCAGGAGAAGCTGACAACCCGTGACGGGCAGCAGTTTCGCCTGCGTCTTCATTACAGAACTCTTATTATACTTATTCACTCCGGATAATTTGACTTACCGGAAATGAGAAAAGCCGGATTTATTCTGAGAGATAACGGTCGATGGCAAATGCCGTGTCGCGGCCGGCAGCGATACACCTAACTACAAGCGAAGCGCCGGAAGCCACGTCGCCTGCGGCAAATACGCCTTTGACGCTGGTGGCGTGAGTGGCCGGATTAATTTTCACGTTTCCACGACTGTCTTTCTCCACATCAAGCTGATCAAGAAGCCCCTCACTCACCGGATTCGTAAAGCCCATTGCAAGCAGCACAAGTTCTGCCTTGATGGTGTCTTTCTTACCGGTGTGGATAAGGTTCATTCTTCCGGTGGCCTCATCTTTCTCCCATTCCACTTCCTCCACCTCCACGGCTTTGAGGCGACCTTTGGAATCGGCAATGAAGCGACGGGTATCGAGCAACCAACGGCGCTCGCAACCCTCCTCATGGCTGCTGGAAGTCTTGAGCACCACCGGCCAATAGGGCCAGGGGGTAGCCGGATTTTCACCCACCGGCGGTTTGGGCATGATTTCTATCTGAGTCACCGACAGAGCACCCTGACGGTGGGAAGTGCCTACACAGTCGCTGCCTGTGTCTCCACCGCCGATCACGAGCACATTCTTGCCCTTGGCAGTGATGCGCTCATCTTCGGCAATCTCAACCCCGGCATTGACACGGTTCTGCTGCTGAAGCAATTCAAGAGCAAAATGCACTCCCGGCAGATCCCTGCCCTCCACCTTTAAATCTCTCGGCACCTCAGAGCCTATGGCGAGGCACACGGCATCATAGTCGTGCAGGAGTTCATCAGCCGTGATGTCAACCCCGGCCTTGATTCCGCATTTGAATTCCACACCCTCCTGCTCCATGAGCGCGACACGACGGTCGATCACGCTCTTGTCGAGTTTGAAATCAGGTATGCCGAAACGGAGCAGGCCTCCGGGATGCTCGTTTTTTTCAAAAACGGTCACTGTATGCCCTAATTGGTTCAGACGGTTGGCACACGCCATTCCGGCCGGACCGCCACCAATGACAGCTACTTTCTTACCGCTGCGATGCGAGGGGATACGAGGTTGTATCAGCCCTTCAGCAAAGGCCCGCTCAACTATGGCCAGCTCATTCTCGCGTATGGTGACAGGCTCATGCTCCTTATTGAGCACACACCCTTTCTCGCACAATGCCGGACAGATGCGTCCCGTAAACTCCGGAAAGTCGTCTGTCATGCTCAAGAGAGTATAGGCGCCCTTTATATCATCGCGATAAAGGCGATCTTGCCACTCGGGCTGCCTGTTGCCCAACGGGCAGCTCCAATGGCAGAATGGAACGCCACACTCCATGCACCGCGATGCCTGCTCCCGGCGCTGCGGTGCGTTGAGTCTCACCTCAACTTCCTTATAGTCGGCCACACGCTCCTCTATCGGGCGATAGCCTCCGGTCTTGCGGCCGATTGTCAAAAATGCTTTTGGATTTCCCATTTTTTCTATATTTTAGTTGAGGATTACACACTTACAGCCTGCTTTCTGGCCTCTTTCTCTCTCTTCTCAGCCTCAAGCACCTTCTTATACTCAATCGGGATCACCTTGATAAACTGGCCCACATAGTTATCCCAGTCATCGAGCATTCTTGCGGCAAGAGGCGACCGGGTGTGCTTGTAATGGGCTGAGATGAGTCGGTGAAGCTCACGGTTGTCGGCTGTATTCTCGATAAGCGACAGTTCTACGGTATCCATATTGCAGAAATAATCAAAATTGCCCGATGGATTCCATACGTAAGCTATACCTCCGCTCATACCTGCGGCAAAGTTGCGACCTGTCGGACCAAGCACCACCGTGCGTCCGCCTGTCATGTATTCGCAACAATGGTCGCCTACGCCCTCTACCACAGCTACAGCTCCTGAATTGCGCACACAGAATCGTTCTCCTACCCTACCGTTGATATACACCTCTCCCGATGTGGCACCATAGAGAATGGTGTTGCCGGCAATGATGTTGTCTTCGGGGGCAAAGGGAGAACCCGCAGAAGGCACAATCACAATCTTGCCTCCTGAAAGCGACTTGCCGACATAATCGTTGGCATCACCCTCAAGCCGGAAATTGATGCCATGGGCAAGAAACGCTCCGAAACTCTGCCCTGCCGAGCCTTTGAAGGTGCATCGGATGCTGTCGTCAGGCAGACCGGCCTCTCCATACTGTTTGGCCACAAGACCTGACAACATCGCGCCCACAGCACGGTCGGTGTTGCCGATAGAGAACTCGAGTTCCACCGGCATACCGTTGTTCAACGCCGGGAACGAGCGTGAGATAATCTCTCTGTCAAGCACATGGTTTATCTCATGCTTCTGCTCCGTGACGTTGATTATGGCATTGGTGGCCACTTCCTCCGGAAGCCACAGCAGCTTGCTCAGATCAAGGCCCGGGGCAAGACGGCGACGCATCTCTTCGTTCACACGGAGCATGTCCGTTCTTCCGATCACGTCGTCAAGCTTCCGGATGCCGAGGCCAGCCATGGTCTCGCGGATGTCGCGTGCAAGCAGGCGGAAGAAGTTCACTATATATTCCGAGCGCCCCTTGAAGCGCTTACGGAGCTGTTCGCTCTGGGTAGCCACACCTACAGGGCATGTGTTGAGATGGCATTTGCGCATCATCACGCAACCCAAAACTATGAGGGCGCTCGTAGCAAAACCATACTCCTCAGCACCGAGCATTGCCATTATAAGCACATCGCGTCCCGTCTTGAGCTGACCGTCGGCCTGAAGTTTGACCTGACCGCGAAGATTGTTGATTACCAGTGTCTGCTGGGTTTCGGCAAGACCGATTTCAACAGGCACTCCGGCATAACGTATGGAGCTGGCCGGAGAGGCACCTGTGCCACCGTCGCTGCCGCTGATGGTAATGAGGTCGCTCTTTGCTTTTGCCACACCGGCTGCAATCGTGCCCACTCCACTTTCCGACACAAGTTTCACGCTGACCTTGGCATCAGGATTCACGTTCTTGAGGTCGAAGATAAGCTGGGCAAGATCCTCGATGGAGTAGATGTCATGATGCGGCGGAGGTGAGATGAGCGTAAGGCCCGGAATGGAATGGCGCGTCTTGGCTATGATCTTGTCTACCTTGAAGCCGGGTAACTGTCCACCCTCTCCGGGTTTCGCACCCTGCGCCACCTTTATCTGTATTTCATCTGCATTCACCAGATATTCTGCCGTCACGCCGAATCGGCCGGACGCCACCTGCTTTATGGCAGAGCGGGCTGATGAGCCGTCAGGGCGCTTGGCGAAACGCGCCGAGTCTTCACCACCCTCGCCTGTGTTGGAACGTGCGCCGATTTCATTCATGGCTATCGCCATTGCCTCGTGGGCCTCGCGGCTGATGGAGCCGAACGACATGGCGCCTGTTACGAACCGGCGCATGATGGCCTCCTCACTCTCTACCTCCTCTATGGGTATGGGAGTGCCGGGACGGAACTCAAGGAAATCGCGTATGAAGATCGGGAACGGCTTGTTGTTAACCAACGACGTGAACTCCTGGAATTTCTTCCATGAATTCAGGCGTGTGGCCAACTGCAGGGCCGTGATTGTCTCCGGATTCCATGCATGCTCCTCGCCATCCTTACGGAAGGAATACTGACCAATATGAGGAAGCGGCAGCTCGGCATCGAAAAGTTTGCTGAATGCCTGTGTGTGGGCCGATAGAATGTCGCGTGTAAGAGCCGGGAAACTTATGCCGCCGATTTTGCTGACAGTATCTCCGAAATATTTGCGGCATATCTCTTCCGACAGGCCGATTGCCTCGAAAAGCTGGGCACCCTTGTAGGAGGTGAGAGTTGAAATACCCATTTTCGACATCACCTTCAGCAGACCCTTGTCTACGGCTTTGATGAAATTGTGGCTTGCGGTGGTGAAGTCGAGCTGAATCTCCTTTCGCTTCACAAGATCATCTATCACGGCAAAAGCCAGATAAGGATTTATGGCAGAGGCTCCGTAGCCCACAAGCAATGCAAAGTGCATCACCTCGCGGGCGGATGCAGTCTCGACGACGAGGGCTGTCTGAAGTCGTTTTTTCTTGTCGATCAGATGATGATGCACTGCGGAAGTGGCCAGCAGAGCGGGGATTGGTGCAGTGTCGGCATCAATGCCACGGTCGGAAAGGATAACGTAGTTGCATCCCTCATCAACGGCTTTCTCAGCTTCCTGACAGAGACGCTCCACACCTTTTGCCAAGCCCTCGGGACCCTCCGCCACCGGGAAGGTCATTGAGAGCTTGCGTGTGATGAATCCCTTGTAGCGCAGGTTGCACAGCAGGTCAAGCTCCCGGTTCGTGATGATCGGGCGCTTGAGAAGCACCATCTTGCAGAGTTCAGGCGAGAAATCCATAAGCGAGAGATTCACCGCGCCGATATAGCTGTCGAGACTCATCACCAGCTCCTCGCGCAGAGGATCGATAGGTGGATTGGTCACCTGTGCGAAGTGCTGGCGGAAATAGTTGTAGAGAAGCTGAGGTTGCTCTGAAAGCACGGCTATAGGGGTGTCGTTACCCATGGAGTTGACCGGTTCCTTGCCATCGGTCACCATCGGGGTTATGATCTTCTCCACTTCCTCACGGTTGTAATAGAACGTGTGAAGCAGACGTGCAAAATCATCTACTGAATTGCTCACCGTGCGCCCGGAAGTAATATTGTCAAGATTGATTCGGTTACGCCCGAGCCAGTCGCGGTAAGGGAATTCCGAGGCCAGTTTTGCCTTGAGTTCCTGATCATAATAGATCTTGCCCTCCTGCATGTCTACCATGAGCATCTTGCCGGGGCGCAGTCTGCCTTTCTTCTTGATTTCCGAAGGATCGAAAGGCAAGACTCCCGTCTCAGAAGCGAGCACCATGGTGTCGTTTTCAGTTATCAGGTAGCGTGCCGGACGCAATCCGTTGCGGTCGAGCATACCGCCTGCATAACGTCCGTCGCTGAAAAGGAGAGCCGCCGGGCCATCCCATGCCTCCATAAGGATGGAATGGTACTCATAGAATGCCTTGAGTTCAGGAGATATCGGATTCTTATCGTTGAATGATTCAGGCACCAGCATGGCCAACGCATGAGGCAAGCTCATGTTAGACATCACGAAAAACTCAAGCACATTATCGAGCGATGCAGAATCACTCATGCCGGGCTGCACAATCGGGGTGACGTCGTGACCCTCCATGACAGGGCTTTTCAGCATTGACTCACGGGCTTTCATCCAGAGACGGTTGCCCTGTATAGTGTTGATCTCTCCGTTATGGCCGAGCATACGGAATGGCTGTGCCAGAGACCAGGTGGGAAACGTGTTGGTGGAAAAACGCGAATGAACCAGAGCCATAGCCGTAGTGAAGCGCGGGTTCATCAGGTCAGGATAATAGTAACGCAATTGCAGGCTCGACAGCATCCCCTTATAGACGATGATTCGCGAGGAGAGCGAAACTATATAAAATTTATCCAGATCCTCTATGTCAAGAGCCGCCACTTTCTTCTCCACCTCCTTGCGGAGAAAATAAAGACGGATCTCAATAGGATCGTTGGTCTCTTCGTCCGACACGAATATCTGCTTGATGGCTGGCTCGCTTGCGCGTGCCACTTCTCCAAGCCTCTCATTGTTGGTGGGCACATCGCGCACCGCCATCAGCTTCAGTCCGAGATGCAAGGCCTCTCGCTCTATTATGTCGAGTATTATCTGTTGAGACTCCTCATCTTTGGGCATGAACACCAAGCCGGTGCCATAACGGCCCTTCTCCGGCACGGGGACGCCCTGGAGGAGAATGAATTCATGGGGCACCTGCACCATGATGCCGGCTCCGTCGCCGGTCTTCGGATCGGAACCCTCTGCACCGCGATGAACCATGTGTTCCAACACCTGCAGACCCTGTTCCACCAGTTTATGGCTCTTGATGCCCTTCACGTTCACAAGAAGCCCGACGCCGCAAGCATCGTGTTCAAACCGAGGGTCATAAAGTCCACGTTTTTGATTTTGCATATACCTGATTTTTACCTTAAAACTTTCTTTTCATTTCGTCAGTCCACCTCCGCCTCGCAAGGTTCTTTATCGTAAGCACTCAGGTGGACACCCGATACGGCCCTGCCGCTCGGATCATTGAGATTGCGGAATGATTCATCCCATTCAAGAGCTGTGGCTGTTGAGCAAGCCACTGAAGCCTCGTGCGGCACACTTTCCGCTGCGCTCCGGCCGGGGAAATGCTCCTCAAAAATACTCCTGTAGTAGTATTCCTCCTTGCAAAGAGGTGTATTGACCGGAAATCTCTCGGCGGCATGTTCCATTTGCTCATCTGTCACAGCCTCTGAAGTTATCTTCTTCAGTGTGTCGATCCAGGAATATCCCACTCCATCGGAAAATTGCTCCTTCTGGCGCCACAGTATCTCATCCGGCAGCATGTCATTGAAAGCCTCACGGAGAATCTTCTTCTCAATCTCCGGCCCCTTGCACATCTTTGCTTCCGGATTGATTCGCATAGCTACATCCAGGAACTCCCTGTCGAGGAAAGGCACTCTCCCCTCTACTCCCCACGCGCTGAGAGCTTTGTTGGCTCTAAGGCAATCGTAGAGATAAAGCTTTCCGATTTTCCTGACGGTCTCGTCATGAAATGCCTTGGCATCGGGAGCCTTATGGAAATAGAGATAACCTCCGAAAATTTCATCGGCTCCCTCTCCGCTAAGCACCATCTTGATGCCCATCGATTTTATCACACGGGCGAGCAGATACATTGGCGTGGACGCTCTCACGGTAGTGACGTCATAGGTCTCAATGAAATATATCACGTCGCGCAAAGCATCCAGTCCCTCCTGCACCGTATAGTGAATCTCATGATGAACCGTACCGATATGGTCGGCCACCATACGCGCCTTGGCAAGGTCGGGAGCACCCTCGAGCCCTATGGCGAAGGAATGCAGGCGTGGCCACCAGGCTCTGGTGCGGCTTTCATCTTCAATGCGGTGATCTGCAAATGTCTGGGTAATTGCAGAGATAACGCTGCTGTCGAGTCCGCCGGAGAGCAGCACTCCATAGGGCACGTCGCTCATAAGCTGGCGCTTCACCGCTGCCGTAAGGGCATCGTGAATATCCTTGCTTTCCGCAGCATTATCCTTAACCGCATCATAGTTTTTCCAATCGGGAGTATAATACGGCTTCATCTCCCCGTCTGGACTGAAATAATAATGACCCGGAAGGAAAGGCTCATAAGTATCACATTCTCCCTCGAGCGCCTTCAGTTCGGAAGCCACATAGACCTTTCCATCAGAATCCCGGCCTATATACAAGGGAATAACGCCGATCGGGTCGCGTGCAATAAGGAACAGGTCTCGCTCCTTATCATATAATGCAAAGGCAAATATTCCGTTAAGGCGCTCCAACATGGCAGTTATTGCCTCCGGCGTGGGATTATCACGAATATCATTCCATAAGGCAAGCACCACCTCACAGTCGCTTCCTGTCTGGAAATCGTAGGCAACAGCCTCTCGTATCTCTTTATGATTGTAGATTTCACCGTTTACGGCGAGCACCACATTGCCGTCGGGAGAATAGAGTGGTTGTCCTCCCGATTCAGGATCCACGATGCTCAGGCGTTCATGGGCAAGCACAGCTGATCCTCCGCAGTAGATGCCGCTCCAGTCCGGACCGCGATGTCTGATTTTCTTACTCATACCGAGAGCTTTCTGCCTTAATTCCGGAGATTGCTGAGCAACATTGAATATACCTACGATACCACACATAACGATATAGCCTTTAGTTTGTCATTTAGGAAAAATTTACCACATTTCTTATGAAGCAACTTATTCAATAACGAAATGATATAAATTTTATTATTTTAATTGTCAATTTTCTCTAAAAATCCCAATACATGCAATATTTGTCGTAGCATCAATTATAGCAGGATTCACCGTGTTCGTATACATCCAGACCTTCCTCTTCTTCTCGTCTGCCACAACGCAGCCCGAAGATCTTGTTGATAAGATTGAACAGGATGTAGCCCGCTACAAAGGCATATGCCACGACAGCGAAAGTGCCTAATGCCTGTATTCCAAACGAAACACCCGCGTCTTCAAACGCGAAGACTGCGGTAAGAAGCGTGCCGAGGACACCACCCACACCATGAACACTGACAGCACCAACGGGGTCATCGATCTTGAGAGTCTTGTCAAGGAAAGCAACCGACAGGCACATGAGCACAGACACTATGATTCCTATCACAGCAGCTCCCCAGATTGGCACACAATCGCAGCCGGCAGTGATGCCTACCAGGCCTGCAAGCACGCCGTTGCACACCATTGATAAGGATGGTTTCCCATCAACCATCCAGGTATAGATCAATGCAGCCAAACCTCCTGTAGCTGCCGCCATATTCGTGGTGATGAAAACATGCGAAGCTATAAATGCTCCTTCTCCGGTAAGTGAAAGTGTGGAACAAGGGTTGAATCCAAACCATCCGAGCCAAAGGCAGAAAACGCCCAATGCACACAATGTGAGGTTATGGCCCGGGATGGCACGGCTTTTCTTGTTCTTGTCGTATTTACCTATACGCGGACCAAGCACCATTGCTCCGGCTAAAGCAAGAGCGCCACCACATGCGTGTACGATTGTAGAGCCGGCAAAATCATGGAACCCCAGTTCGGATAGCCAGCCTCCGCCCCAGCCCCAATGGCCGGAAATCGGATAAATCACTGCCGAGATGATAATGGAATAGAGAAGATACATCGAGAACTTGGTGCGCTCTGCCATGGCACCGCTGACAATCGTGGCGGTAGTTGCACAAAACATAGTCTGGAAGATGAAGAAGGCCGCAGGTGGAAGATTATCATTGCCGAAGTTGGTCATGGCAAAGAAGCCATCCCAACCCACGAAACCGGATCCGGGCCCAAACATCAGGGAGAAACCGAGAATCCAGAAGAGGATACTTCCACACATGAAGTCACAGAAATTCTTCATCAATATGTTGGCCGTGTTTTTTGCACGTGTGAGGCCGGCCTCCACAAGAGCGAAACCGGGCTGCATCCAGAACACAAGCATTGCACCGAGCAACACCCAGAGAGTATCTATACCATTGATGGTGTCAAAAATATTTGCATTCATTACCTTGAGATTTTTGAAAAATAATTACCCTATCCTTTATTTTCAATAATAAAGAACAACCTGAGAAACCTGTAAATAAGAAACTTAAATATATAGAAGCAACTGTGGAACCGTGATCTTATAATTTGTCTGCGATCACTTCTTCGCCATGTTTACCTGTTCTGATACTGTACACGTCGAGCACTTCGCTGATGAATATTCGCCCGTCGCCCACCTCTCCGGAATGAGCAATTTCAAGAATAACCTTTACGGTAGGCTCGACAAACTGCTCACGACACACAATTGAAATGTGGACACGCTCGATAACGTCGGTGCTGTATTGCACCCCACGATAGATTCTCTCCTGTCGCGCCTGGCCAATTCCATGCACATCATGATATTCAAACCAATTGATGTCTGATTCAAGCAAAGCAGCTTTTACCTCCTCGAATTTTGTCTTTCGGATAATAGCTTCAATCTTTTTCATATCTTTTCTACCTTTTGAATTGTTTCATCGGATCCCTGTTGCCTGGCGCGCTCTGCAACAGAGATTTCCTTTGTATGAGGGTGTACCAATATTTAGTACCTGATATGATACACCCTCATATTGGAAGTCATAATTTTTTCGGCTTCGATCAGCAGTTCTGATCAGCTTATGAAGAGAAGTTCGCGATATTTGGGGAGTGGCCACATGTCGTTGTCAACCACTTCCTCCAGTTTATCGATCGGGCGACGGATAGCAAACAGTGATTCTGCAATGTCATAATATGCCTTCGCCTTCTCGTATTCATTCTCGATCTTATTGGCAGCCTTGCGGGCATCAACCATGGCATACACGCGGTCCTGAATATCTTCCACAAGTCTTGTGACCTTCTCAAAGAGTTTGATCTCTGTCTTTGCCATATCCTTGTAATTGTCAGGATAAATCTCCTTGATCTGAGTGATAAGCTTAAGAAGTTTCATCTTATAAGTGAGAGCTGCCGGAATGATATGGTTGATCGCCATGCGTCCGAGCACACGGGCCTCGATCTGCACTTTCTTGGTGTACATCTCCCATTTCACCTCATTGCGGGCCTCGAGCTCAGCCTTGGTATAGACACCTGTGCGGGTAAACATCTCGATGGCCTCGGGAGTAGTGAACTCCTTGATCATCTCAGGCACACTCACCTCCGTGTCAAGGCCACGACGCTTAGCCTCCTCTTTCCATTCATCGGTGTAGCCGTTGCCGTCGAAGCATACTGTGTCGATTATCTCTGCTATCATCGGCTTAAGCACGTCCATGATGGCTTCTGTCTTCGGTTTGCCTGCGGCTATCTCTTTGTCTACGTCTTCTTTGAAAGTGAGCAGCTGATCGGCCACTGCAGCATTGAGCGTGGTCATGGCGCCTGCACAGTTGGCACTTGAGCCCACGGCGCGGAATTCAAAGCGATTGCCCGTGAATGCGAATGGTGAGGTACGGTTTCGGTCTGTATTGTCAATGAAAATCTCCGGAATCTCGATAAGGCCTACAGAAGCACCAGTCTTGCCGGCTATCTCGATCGGAGTGTCGGAAGGCATGTCAAGCAACTTGTGCAACACCTCAGTCATGGTCTTACCAAGGAAAGAAGAAATGATGGCCGGAGGTGCCTCGTTGGCACCGAGACGGTGTGCATTGGTGGCTGTGGCGATGGATGCCTTGAGCAATGCGTTGTGTTTCTGCACGGCCATGAGCACATTCACGAAGAAGGTGACAAACTGCAGATTTCCCATCGGATCTTTACCCGGGGCAAGCAGAAGCGTGCCTGTGTCTGTACCGAGCGACCAGTTGTTGTGTTTACCGCTGCCATTGATGCCTGCGAAGGGCTTCTCATGAAGGAGAAGAACGAATTTGTGCTTACGGGCAATCTCATTCATCACGTTCATGATGAGCTGGTTCTGATCGTTGGAGAGGTTGGTCTCGCCATAAATCGGTGCCAACTCAAACTGGTTTGGCGCCACCTCGTTGTGACGTGTCTTCAACGGTATGCCAAGACGGTAACCCGCGATCTCGATATCACGCATGAAAGCGGCCACACGCGAAGGGATCGCACCGAAATAATGATCGTCGAGCTGCTGGTTTTTCGAAGATTCATGGCCCATGAGTGTTCTGCCGGTAAGCATCAGGTCAGGACGAGCGGCATAGAAATCTTCATCCACAAGGAAATATTCCTGTTCCCAGCCGAGATATGAATACACCTTCTTCACATTGGGATCAAACATCTGGCAGATAGGAGTGGCGGCATCGCTCACAGCTTTGAGAGCACGTTTCAGCGGAGTCTTATAATCGAGTGCTTCGCCGGTATAGGAGATGAATACGGTAGGAATACACAAGGTGTCGCCCTGGATAAATACCGGGGAAGTGGGATCCCAGGCCGTGTAACCACGTGCCTCGAACGTAGCGCGTATTCCGCCGTTAGGGAAGGAAGAAGCGTCAGGCTCCTGCTGGAATAGAGATTTGCCATCAAATTCCTCGATCATGCCACCCTTGCCGTCATACTCCATGAATGAGTCGTGTTTTTCGGCAGTACCTTCGGTAAGGGGCTGAAACCAGTGGGTGATATGTGTGACGCCATGTTCCATGGCCCATTTCTTCATGCCTTCTGCCACCTGATCGGCAATATTCCTGTCAAGTGCTTTATCTCCCTCTATACAAGCCACAAGTGCCTCATAAGTTGAGGGCTTCAGATATTTGCGCATCTTGTCGCGGTTGAAAACGAGTTCCCCGAAATACTCTGAGGGACGAGCTTCTGGCGTCACTACCTCAAGAGCTTGTTTTTTAAATGCATCCTGTACGATGTCAAATCTCAGCTTATTCATAATGAATATAGTTTGGTTGTTATTGTTATGTTGTTGATTGTTTATGGTTGATGGTGTTTACGAAACTATCCGAAAGACCTCTATAAAACTATCCGGATAGATTCCATAAAAAGGGAGAGAGGCTAATGTCCCTGTCAGGACACCAGCCTCTCTGCTTCTCTGCAATCGTCTGAAATTGTCTTTTTTAATGAATAATCTATGGTGGCCGGACTGGTGCGGCACGAGACGACAGGCAAGTGAACCTGAAGATTATTCATGTTCATCTGCTGCTCCTGCTGCCAGCCGTTATATGTATTGAATTTTGTCATCGTTATTTTAATTTCAGGCGCAAAATTATATAATATTTCTTATTTATCAAAATAATTGTCGGATAATTTTTAAATATTATTTCTTTTTTCTCTATTTCTATTTCAAAATCCTCCGAATGAGAGGCCATTATGCTCTTCAATATGTCATAAAGCAGCGAGGTTTTCCTTAAAAATCCTGAAAACCTCGCTGCTTTACTGCCGAATGATCAGAAAAACCTGAGCAATATGCTATTTCAAGATGCCCGATGAAGCTGATCCGGAGACGGATGGCTCATTCTCTCGCTTAACTTTTTTACCGAATCCAAACGTATACGTTGCAGAGAGCTGGATGAATGCCCGGCTTTGTCCCCCTAATTTCACCTCTTCCGTGTCATAATATGGGCTATGCATCACAAAGCGGTCGTTTCGCCAGTTCCACCGGGTGAAGTTCATAAGGTCGCCACGCACATTCCAATGGGAATTTGACCAACTGACGGTGATATACCAGTCGCTCTTCCTGTAAGCCCACAACCCGTTCATGCTGCCGTCGGCATCTGCTCTGTCTGAAACATAGGTAAGAGTGAATGCCCAGCTGCCAAGATAATAGCGGGCGCGTGCATACCAATCTATGTGGGAGTGATTTACATTATAAGGCTTGCCATTATGATTAAGAAGATGCCCTACTCTTCCGCTGAACACCAGAGAACGGTCGAAAAATCTCGCAGTGCCTGTCAAGCCATAGTTATACTTGGCATATGTGCCCATCGGTTGCTTTATCGTACGGAGTATTCCTGTGGAGGAGGCTTCATAGTCGTAGACATATCTGTCTCCTACTATCCAACCCCAGGCAAATGCCCCGAGATTGAAATTATTATTAGGAATCCATGTGTAGCTTATATCGAAATCATAACTCTTCGATGGCACGAGATTCGGATTGCCAGTATACTTCAACAGCGGAGTTGCCTCTATCACCTTGTCGCTCTTGAAGCTTGGAGAGGGAAGCCACGACTCATAAATGGCTGAGACACTCAGGGAGGAATGAGTGGAGGGAGCATACTGCACAGAGAGGGTGGCTTTGGGAGTGGAGGGATGATCCACCATGTCGCCAAATTGCAGGCGATCCCAGTCCCATGCAAAATTTGCCGATGCATAGACCTTGCCGATAGTTATGTCGTAACCTATTCCCGGTTCGATACGTGAAGATTTCGCACGGTCGAGAGCCGTGGCTGAGCCGGTATAACGTGTGCGGTTTGACTCAAAAGACCCGTTCACACCTAACATCAGATTTCCGAGGCTTCCGAAATTATGCGTGAATTTTAATGAGCCGGAGAGTTTATGGGTATTGTCGGCAGCCTTGTTTAGGATTTCAGTGAAACCGGTTTCCCAATAGCGTGTATTCTGTTCAGTGTGCGAATAGCTGTAGGCGGGAGTGAAGTTCAAGGAATTTCCTTTCCCCAGTTTGAAGAAATAATACCCCTCATAAGCCAAGAATTGTGAGCGTTCATCAAAAACTGAGCTATATTCCGAATTATTGAAATCCGGAGAGCTGTAAGTGACCAATCCGTTTTTCTCAAAGTTCGGTTGCTTGTCAAGCCGTCCTTTCACAAGCGACGAGGCCTGCACATTGTCGGTATTATAAGTGGCTTTCAAGGTGGCAAAATACCAGTCTCGTTTCTGATTGGAGGAAGTGGTGTTTGAAAAGCGCCGGAATTCCTTTATCTCTCCGTTTTCCTGTGGGAGACGGTAAGTCTCTGTAAGTTCCGACCCTTCGTGAGTGCGATCGTAGGAATATGTTGATCCCATCACGTCGTAGGTCATCTTCTTCCTCTGCAACCTCAGATTCACCAGCAGTTCACCGAAAGGATTGCTTATGAGATTGGTGTGGCCGAAAGCTTTTACATACCCACCGAATTCATATTTCTGCATTATGAAATTGATCACGTAAGGATTTCCCTGCAGACGCGGATCGGAAGGAGATTCCAGATACTCCACCTTCTTCACATCCTCCACCCTCATTGCCTGCAGATCGCTCTCGGTAGCCGGAAGATAATCGATGAAAACCGCCACGGGTTTGCCGGCATTAGTCATCACATTCGCTCCCGATACAAGTCCAAGCTGTGGAATTGCCATATGGCTGAGCAGATCAGTGCCCGTCTGAGAAGCGTTTTTCTGTCTGACGGTAGGTATATATACCGAGCGGTCGGCATATAAACGAGCGTTATCACCTTCCACAGTAACACTGCCAAGATTCACGGCCAGTTCAGGCATCACGATGGTGCCGACGTTGAAAGTATTGCAAAGGCGATAAGTAGTCTTATATCCTACGCAGGAGAGCTTGGCTATAACTTTCTGACGGTCGCAAGGAATTGAAAACCTTCCCATATCATCGGTGATGGCATAAGTCAGCACAGTAGAATCGCGGGGAGCCAGCAACATGACAGTGGCAGCCACCACAGGCTGATCATCCTCCCCTAAAGCACGCCCCGTATAAGTGTACTTTCCATGCTGAAGAGCCTCAAGATAGAAAGATTTCCTTGACCTTACGATAGTGACCGGATTCAGACCGACCGTCTGCCGTAGTGCCGTATAAGCATCGTCTGAGTTAACAGTTGCACTGGTCTTATAATTTTCAAGTTCATTGTAAATGAAATTGACTTCCAGATCGGGATGGTCTTTGAGGAGGAGTCGTATCGCTTCGGGTAATGGCGTGGATTTGAAACGGTAGGAAAACGTTTCCGCGTGAGCCATGAATACTGTGATCATGGCCGCACACAATAGCAAAATACGCGACATGCTTTTTCAATCTATGATTATAGTTTGGCCCGACAATAGCAGATGAATCTGCTCGAAATTATTAAGACTTTCAACCACCTCCTCTATCGGCATCTCCTGATTCCAACGGAAATAGAGTCGCAGAGATTTGGAAGACTCCGTTTTGAACTCCGGTGTATACCCATAATACTTCGCAATCCCGGTGATGATTGTTTCAAATGGCTCATTGTCGAAAATAATCGTTTCCGGTGAAGGTAGCGACTCAACGACTTCCGGACTCACTGTATCCGATAAGGTTGTGGTTGCCATTTCTACGGGCAGCTCCACATTCTCTGTCGGTCCAGGGGTTGGAGCGGTGACGTTTCTTACCACAACCACTGCCGCAACAGCTACAAATGAAGCAATCGCGATTGCAATTATAGCCGCAGCATTACGGCTTATCCGGCTGAATAGGCCGGAAGTTATTTTAGGCACCGATTTCCGTGGACGGCTTTCAAACCTCTCCCACTCCGCATCAACATCAGGATCAATGATTGGCTTAATGCTGGCAGACGTCTTGTCGAGCAGATCAAATACATCCTTCACCTCCGGATCACGGAGCATGGCGTCTATTTCCTCCTGAGTATAATTTCCGGGATTCTCCATTGCATCGAGCAATCGGTCAATTTTATCCATTTTGAGAAATTTTTTGGCGTAATACATCAATGGCACGACGTAAATGTTTATAGACAGCCACTTCACTGATATTCAGGATTCCGGCAATTTCTTTATAGCTCTTGCCCTCAGAAAACCTTAGATTAACCACCCTGCGGCAAGCCTCCGTGAGAGAGCCGGCTATCGTCGACCTTACAAGAGCGATCGTGTCATCATCCGGCCAATCCTCGTCTGCAATCTCTTCTTCATCGAGAGAATATGCCTGTTTCAATCGATCTTGTGCCGACAGATTACGGATATGATTGAGGCATCGGTTGCGTACTGCCTTGAGAAGATACGACGCCGTAGCATCATGAAGGCCGGCAGTGAGGAGAGACTCGAAGACATCGTGCACAATGTCTCTGGAGGCATCCTCATCACGCAATATCAGCATTGCGAGACGATACATCGCCGCGTAATTGGTTCTGAAAAGCTGTTCTATGTCATTTGTTGTCGTCATACATTGATAAGACACCTCTGACGTAAATTTCCTAACCTGTCTTTGCAAATAATTTTTAAGAAAGCATAGATGCGTGACCTGTGAGGCGGATCATACCTTTACAGTGAGCATATACCCGAAGCCCCGCTGATTGATAATGCCGATAGCCGGATCATGGCGCAAAGCACGTCGCAACTTGTGGATATAACCATGAAGCGAGTTACGGTTGCTTAATTCATCGCGTTGCCACACCGCTATCATCATCTCTGAAGCATCTACCGTCTTGCCGATATTGGCGGCTAATTTCTCAAGAATCCGCGCCTCCAGATTTGATATCACTTTCTCCCTCCCATTTAATATGAGCAACTGGTTGGTGGCATCAAAACGATATTGACCGATTTGATACACAATATTTTCGAATTCATGGCTCGAGCTGCGGCGCAAAAGAGCTTTCACCCTCACGAGCAGTTCCCGAAGTTCAAATGGTTTCTTAAGATAATCATTCGCCCCTATTTCGAAACCCTCCTCCACATCCTCAATGGTGCTTTTGGCTGTGAGGAAGATAAGCGGCACTGAAGGAGCTATACGTCGGATCTCCTTAGCCATAGAGAAGCCATCTTGCCGGGGCATCATAACATCGGCCACCACTAAGTCAGCTCCTTGCTGCTTGAATTGCGCCAGGCCCTCCAGACCGTCATATGCGGCCACGACTTCATAGCCCTGCTGACGCAAGGTGTCGCAGACTATAAGCGAGAGATCACGCTCATCCTCCACAAACAGTATCCTGGGTTTCATGATCATTGAATTTAATTGTGAATACAGAGCCTACATTTTCACGACTTCTTACCGAGATACTCCACCCCATCTTTCCGAGAATCTGCTGCACATAATAGAGGCCTATTCCATATCCCCGCACATCAAGACGGTTGCCGTGGGGCACACGGTAGAATTTATCGAACAGGTAAGGAATACTCTTTTGCGGAATACCAATTCCATTGTCCGATATCTCGATGCCATCAGAATTAATATTAATTTGAATACTCACGGTTTCTCCTGAATATTTTATCGCATTATCAATCAGATTATTCAGCACATTAGTGAGATGAGTTTTGTCAGCAGTGACATTCACATCTCCCTCAGCCTTCACATCTATGGTTATTTCCTTATCCCCTCTCATCCGTTGCGCCTCCGCAATCTCTTTAATAAGCTGCGGAAGGAAGACGATCTCCCGATTCAGAGTCATCGTTTTCCGACGCTCCATACTCACGGCAAGGATATTCTCAACCAGCTCCCCGAGGCGACGAAGCTGCTTTATGGCAATTGTCAGATAGGCTGTTTTCTTCTCCGGATCGTTGGCCGTGTCGTAATTGAGAAGGGCATCATTGGCGGAATAAGCTATCGAGATTGGAGTCTTTAGCTCATGGGTCATATTATTGATGAAATCATCCTTCATCTCTTCCACAGTGCGCAGTCGCGACACGGTGTGAAAAAGATACCAAAACGCAGCGGCGAAAGCGAGCATGAGAAGAAAGATAGTTGTGATCACTCCTTTGGTTTGTGAAAGGATATGTCGCGTAAGAGGAGTCATGTAGACCTTGTAGTAGAGATTCTCCGTGGGGTTAATCATGAATTTGAATGTATCCAGACCTTTTATATCCACAATTTCAGGATTCTCACAGATCACAGAATCGGCTTCATTCACAACCTCCACCCTTACCACTTCAGGATAAATGAAGCGGCGGTTCAGCTGTAGCATGAGCACGCTGTCCATTACTGCCGGATCATAAGGTAAGTATTTATCCATAATGTTGTGGAACTGCTTGCTCATGGCATCCACCATCTGATTGGCAAATGCCTCGCTTTCTGTAGCCATTGATTTTTCTTCCACAACAGACCCGTCAACTTCTGTTCTTATTGAGATACGTTGTCTCTTTTGGTCAAGGTAGGTAGATCCCTCCACTTGCCTTGGAGAAGAGGATTGTTCTGCTTGCTCGGCCATCATTGCGCTCGTCGTCAGGCTTTCCGCCATGACCGCACGACAAATCAAGTCATCAATATCTGCATCGGCTATGGCGGTCATGACTTCGCGCTCCACGTCCTTCCTTATTGAATCGTTCAGACGGATAAGATAATAGACGTTCCATCCGAAGATGACGGCGATGATAGTAAGAAATATTATGGAGTTGATCGTAAACTTCTTCATATCCAAATTTATCAGTACGCAAAATTAGGCATAATAGTCCGTACAGCCATATGGTGGGCCGTTGATTTAAGACTAAATAAGGCAAGCCTTAAGACTAAATAAGGGTAAATTGATCGCTACCCGCTTACCTTAACACTAATTTTGCACAAAAATTGATGAAGCTATGAAACGTATTCTCTTATCCCTATCCCTTTGCCTACCGGCTCCGATGGTCATGGCGCAGACGGCCGCCACCGACACCGTCAAGACCTCGCAACTGAATGAAATAGTTGTGAACGGCGAGAAACCTCAGGTCGCCGCTAAAGATGGCATCATGATTGTAGATCTTCCTGCCCTTGTCAAAGACAAACCGGTTTCCAGTGTGCTTGAAGCCTTGGGTTATCTACCGGGAGTGACCGAACGTGATGGAATAATTGCATTAGCCGGTGTATCGGCTGTGACCATTGTCCTGAACGGTGAACTCACCAACATGCCGTTGGAGAATCTCTACCAATTGCTCTCAACAACGCCAATCGACCGGGTTAAAAATGTAGAGGTCATGTACACAGCTCCTCCGAAGTATCATGTCAGCGGAGCAGTGATCAACGTTGTGCTTAAAACCCCTGATCCGCTCGATGGTTTGCAAGCCCAGTTACGTGCGGGCTATAATCTGCATCGTTATTCTTCTTACTCCGGTGGACTCTCTGCTACTTATGCCGTGAAGGATTGGACGTTCGATCTTAACTACACGCTCAAATCATCAAAGACTTGGAATCATGAGCACACATATTCCAATCACCTCTTCCAGGGACAGCGCATCATGATAGAAGATAATATGCGCCGCATACACCAAAGCCGTTCAAACACGATCTTTGCTGGCGCCACATATCGTAATTTTAAGATAACCTACAATGGTCAGATCACCTCTGCTGCCAAAAGCCGCAGCCTGTCTGACGGCACACTTGGCAATTTCACCAACCGCTACGTCTACGATAGCCCAATCAACTATCATAATATCGCCACGCGATATTCAGCCCCGTTCGGTCTGACTCTCGGAGCGAACTACACCCGCTACAGCGAACTTCTCAGCCAATCTCTGGAGCAAGGTTCTGAGCTTCTATTAAAATCTGGCAACAGTCAAGAGATAAACCGATGGCATCTATATGCCGATCAGGAGCATCAGTTAGGACGCTGGCAAATCGGTTACGGTGTGGAATACCAGCAATCAGACGACCATAGTTCACAGACGTACACTTTGGGTAATACAGAGGGTTTTTCCGGTAAAACTGAAGAAAAAGTGGCCGATGCATATGTGGGGCTACAGGCATCGTTTGATTGGGGACTCTCTTTCAACCTATCTGCCAAAGAGGAGTATTTTCACAATGACTACCAACATAACTGGAACTTTATACCGGAGCTTGGTGCAACGTATTATAAGACACCTACAAGCATTTTTCAATTAAATTTCTCCACTCAGCGTGTCTATCCTTCCTATTGGGAATTGCACAACCGCATATCCTACATCAATCCTTACGCCAAAATCATCGGCAATCCGGACCTTCAACCATACCTCAACTATTCGGGACAACTCAGCTACATTTTCAAACAGAAATATGTAGCCACATTCTACGTGATTTACGGCGACAAAGCCACTGTGCAGCTCCCCTATCAGTCACCGGATGAACTCCATCTGATTTATCAGACAATTAACACGGATTTCAAACGGAGTGTAGGACTCAACCTCACAATACCGTTCCGGGTAAGCTACATCTGGGATGCTTCAGCTACAGCCAACATTCTCAACCAACGTGAGAAAGCGAAGAAGTTTCATGATCTCAGTTTCGACAATCACAAATGGATACTCTATGGAGAGCTCAACAACACATTCAAATTCCGCCCCGGTAGTCCTCTGGCCTTGTCGGTAGATTTCGCCTTCATCACCCCCTCCGTCCAAGGAGGTGCGGATTTATCGGGATTGTGGAGAATAGATGCGGGATTGAAGTGGCAATTCGGCAAGAAGCGTAGTTGTGAGCTCGATGTCAAAGCCGATGACATTTTCAACCGATGGTCACCCACGCTGAC
>CAZUNU010000025.1:0-21381 GCA_964622105.1 uncultured Sangeribacter sp.
TCCTATCTAAAGTTTAGGAAACTTCTATTCTATCCGTTGAACTACAGAGGCTTACCTAAATTTTTTCCGTCGCGCGTAGAGCCGACAGAAACTGCGGCGATCCTCGATTCTACGTGGCACGCCGTGATTTTATCGGCAAAATTAGTTATTTTTTTGTTCTTTTCCAAACACTTCCCCCTATTTTACGATTTTTTACATCATGAAGCGCGCCCCGAACCTTGCCGACGCGTAGACGGCACGATTCGGGGCACGCTTATAGAGCATAATCAGAGGCACGTATGGATCGGGTATTGATAAGGATCCACTCCACCGCCTAACCATCGATCATCAGCCCACTAATAAGAGATCAGCGGGTCATTGCAAGAATCAGAGGCCGAAGTATTTTTGACGCAGTTTTCTGGAGATGTCAACCGGATTTTCTTTGGAGATGGGAGTCATCGGATCCTTTTGGTCTATCCATCTGCCCTCCCAATCTATTATCTCCTTCACGAATGCGGGCTGGTCAAACTCCTCCCCTTTCTCCATTGAGGCGATCACGGCATCAGTGAACTGCTTCCAGCGTCCGCGGTAGAAGGATTTCAGGAGGCCGCTCCATTGACGGTTGCCGTAGTCGTTGAGCTGCAGACCCGGGGGGCTCCAGATGGTGAGCAAGGTGCGGGCATTCTTCTCGTAACGGTCGGCATCTTTCTCGTCGACGCCATGAGCACGCGCATCGGCAATCCATTTGGCCATGGAGAAGTCGGGGTCGGTGGCAAGCAGAGCGTCCATATCGAGCAGGAGTTCATCCATTTCCGCAGCCACAGCCTTCGCCTTGGCCACATCGCCGGCTTCATAGGCGGCTGTGAATTCGTCGCGCAGATGAGTGAACTTATTACCCAGAAGCTGACGGGTTACGTTCATCACGTCAAACTGATAGGCCGCATTGTCTTCAACACCCTTGGCACTGAGGAAAAGGTCGAGCGCTTTCAGAAGATTCTGATCGGCATATTTATATTTGGGGTTGGTGTAGAAGCCGGTGCGCTCCTTAAGAGTGGGACGTGCGTTGGTGAGAGCAGCCTGGCCAATGCCTGTGCGGTCGATATAGATGCTGTCGGCCAAAAGCGTCCACGCCTCCACCACTTCAGGCGACTTGTCGCCACCTCTGGAGCGGGCCCATACGTCTACCCACTCGGAGCTCTTCATATCAGGATTCCATGCTTTGGCAAAAATGTATTCATGCATCACCGGATTGCAATCGAATCCTTCAAGAGTGCCGCCGAACCCTACAAGGTTGTCGCCACCCTCCTTCACCACGTTGGCAATCTTGGTATCGACATCGTTAAGGTTGCCGGCGAGCATGGTGTTGCCACCGAAGTTGCCAAGATAGCACCATATGTAAGGCTTGCCGAAATAGGCGTCGTTGAGCTTCCATACCTCTGCAGAATCACAGAAATAGTCGAGGAGCAACATATCGTCGCCGGGCACACCGTCAAGGAAAGCCTTCATGCGGGGTTTTGTCCAGTTCTTGCGGTCGTAATAGAAATTCCAGGTCATCTGAAGCCATTTGGCTTGCGGATCGGCTTCGCGGAGCGTCTTGAATATGCCCTCCGATGCACCTTTCAGGAAGCCCTCGCTCCAGTCGGGCGAGTCAATCTCATTGAAGGGGTCGATGCCATAGATATGGTCGGTGCCGAAGATGCTGTCCTGGATAGCGAGATATGTTTTCTGTACTTCGCCGTAGAGCGGATCGCTCGGGTCAAGGAAGTAACAGCGGTCTTCGTCAGGGAAGTGTGCCCAGTCGCTGCGCAAGGTGATGTTGGCATCAGGATAATGCTTCTTCAGCGAGATGGGTGCATGTCCGGCAAAGGCGGCGAGCACAGGCTTCATACCAAGTTCCCTCTCACGTCCGAGAATCTGTTTCTGCAAATCTTCCTGAGAGTCGAGCCAGTCAAGGGTGAGCGGACCCTGGAAATGATCCACGTTATTCATCCAGTGCCAGGGGAGATGGGCCGGGCCGGTGAACGAAGAGAGGATCTCCTCGTCGGTAAGGCCGATTTTCTTCCATGTGAGATACCAGGCTTTCTCCTGGCCTGTCATGGCCAAAGGAAGGTTTATGCCGTTGAGGGCCATCCAGTCGATGAATCTTTCCCAATCCTGCCATTGCCAATAAGGCATGGTGTAGCCAAAAGTACAATAGTTCAGGAAGAAGCGTTCAGGCACGGCAGCTTTGGCGCCATAGACCTCCGTGGGCACAACGGCCTCACCGGAAATCTGCACGGGGTCGGCTGCATACCACGATACATTTGCGCCCATGTAGCGTCGCAGGTAATTGTTGAGGCCCACGGCCATAGATATGGGGTTATTACCCTTTATGAGCACTTTGCCCTCTTTTCCGGAAATTGAAAAGGAATCGACAGGCGCCTCAATCTCTTCGAACACAATCTGATCGGCGATTGTGGGCACCACGCGCCGGGTGAGATTATGAATCGGAGTCAGATCACCGGCAGCCGCTGACAGCACCGTAGCGGCCAGCACAGATAGCAATACTTTTTTCATTTTGAATCTCTCTTGTTTCGCCCTTCCCCCGTCATGCCCGTAAGCAACAATTACCCCCACAGGATATCCCGGCACCGTAAACAGAAAACCCTTAACTCGCAGATATAAATATCCTTATCCACAGATTCAGGTTACTCCTAAACGGTAGAGATATATGCCTATAAGTAAGCCGACGGAAGCTCGTATTAGGTAGATATTAGGTAAACGGATTTATTATCTGGCGAATTTAACAATTTTTTACGATTTCCCAAAGCAATCTTCAAAAAAATTACTGGCGAAGGAGATCAAGAGCTGAAAAGCAGGAATAAAGTACACTTGATAGAGTGTAATAAAGAATATACGACTTATATTCAAGGTAAAGTTATTAAATATTTTCTATCCCGTAAAATTTAAAACCTCATTTTTCTGTGTTTCCGTAAAATTTAAAGAAATATGGCAAAAGTCTGTTCCTGTCGACTCTCAGGTATTTCTTCGAGGGCGAATGTCGAGGTGTTAGCGGAGGCGGAGCTCGGTGCCGGGGCGGTCTTTGGCTCGCTTGTTGAGGGCCTTGATGGCTTCGAGGCGCATGCCGAAGCGCTGCGCTATCGAGTGGATGCTCTCCCCCTCTCCGATAGTCACTTTCGTCACTCCCTCCGGTGCCTCTGCCAGCTTCTCTTCAAGATATACTTCCTCCCAGGCCTTGATCTCACCGTCGCGGTGAACGTCGTTATAAGCCATGAGTTTCTTTGCCGATATGTTGAATTCCTTGGCAATGGATGCATACGTGTCGCCCGGAGTGGCCACCACATAATGCAGACCGCGGCTGCGGCGCACCGGATGACTCATCACCAGCATCTGATGTATGAAATCGGCCACGCCCTCCGGATCGCGCCCCTCCTCTGTGTCGTAGCTGTAGAGTGAATAGCGCTCTATGATGGTGATGAGGCGTGCGGCATAGTTGGGATCAGTGGCATATCCACATTCGCGCAGGCCCTTCGCCCAGCCTTTGTAATCGGTGATGGGAAGACGGAAAAGTTTCTCGTAACGTGCGCGACGGAGGAAGCGGGCATGGTCGTCGAAACTCTCTTCAGGAGTCTTATAGGCACGGAAACACTCGTTGGGAGCGTCATCATCGCGCAACATCGTCTTCCCCTTCCACTCCTTATGGCATTTTATGCCGAAATGATTGTTGCCCTCAGCGGCGAGTCGGCTTCGTCCGGCAGCGCTTTCAAGAAGCCCCTGGGCAAGGGTGATTGAAGCCGGTATGCCATACTGATCCTGATGCTCCACGGCTATGTCGCAATAGCGTTCTATATAGTCGGCATAGGGATCGGAGGCATGACAGGAGAGCACACCCGAAAATAAAAAGAGGACAGAAGCAATAAAAAAAGGGAGTTTCATTGTTATTAGTAAAAAATCCGGCCCCAAAATTACAGAATTAGCTGATAATTTCAAAATCCGGATTGGTTTTCGTTCTATCTGACAATACGTATCCGACTATGAAAGAATTCAACATCACAACCCTGATAAAGGAATACAAGCCCGAGGAACTTCCTGAGGATTACCGCATACTGGTAGAGGCGGCCAAGGAGGCCACACGCCGTTCTTATGCCCCTTATTCCAAATTCAACGTGGGTGCGGCCATACTCATGGACGACGGAAGCATCGCCACGGGCTCCAATCAGGAAAACGCGGCCTACCCCTCCGGCATGTGTGCGGAGCGCACCGCCGCCTACCATGCCTCCTCCATTAACCCCGGCATGGCAATGAAGAAGATAGCCATTGCCGCATGGACCAAGCTCGACCGCCCCGAGGGTCTTCCTCACGACGAGTATTTCCAGGCCGAGCCAATCAGTCCGTGTGGCGCCTGCCGTCAGGCCCTGCTCGAATATGAGACTCTCTACGGCCCTATGGAGGTGATTCTCTACGGACGCGAGAAAACCTACGTGGTGCCCTCCATTTCAGCACTTCTCCCCTTCTCTTTCACGGAGTTTTGACACGGCCTTCCACTCCATTCTCGGCCACGTCATCACCCCCGACCTTTCCACCGTAAATTCTAAACTTTATACCCTCCACATTTATGAAAAAAAGCTCCTTATTCCGCCTGTTATCGGCCTTAGCCTTGACGATAATATGCTGCACGTCGCTCACATCTTGTTTTGCCGACAATGATTTCTGGCCCTTCTCCCCTCCTCCTGGCTGGGGCTCCAATTATTTCTACGACTCACGCCTTGACGGCACATGGGTGCTCACGCAGTATAACTCCACCCCCGTCACAGCCGGTGAGGTGAACTACATGGAGTTTTATGGCAATGGTCGCGGACGCTATTATTACTATTCCTACGGGCAGCCGGAATCGGAACGAATGGGCTACTTCTGCCAGGAATCCGACTCCAACACCACCAACTACCAGATCAACGTGCAATATGAGGACGGTTCCGCCTCCACGATGGCATACTGGTTTACCGACAACAACCGTACTCTCTGGCTCCAGTGGCGAGAAGACCGCACGGGCCGCGTGATCACGTATCTCTACACCCGCACGAGCTCCATACCCTGACGCTCCTCACCATTCTGAAAAAAATATCACCGGCGCCCGGCTTTCCTGCTGATGCATGGAAGCCGGGCGCCGTGCGTCTGAATGTGAGCCGATGCCGCAGAAGGTGATAATTTCACCATGTATATGGTAGGTAGCTACTTTTTTATTAATTTTGCAGACAAATCAATAAACTCAGATAAGAATGTCATTAAAATGCGGCATAGTGGGATTGCCCAACGTGGGCAAATCCACCCTTTTCAACTGTCTCAGCAACGCGAAGGCTCAGTCGGCCAACTTCCCTTTCTGCACCATCGAGCCTAACGTAGGCATGATCACGGTGCCCGATGAGCGGCTCAACAAACTTGTGGAGATGTGCAACCCTCGCAGCGTGGTGCCCGCCACAGTGGAGATCGTAGACATTGCAGGCCTCGTGAAAGGCGCCTCCAAGGGTGAGGGATTAGGCAACAAGTTTCTCGCCAACATCCGCGAGACCGACGCTATCCTGCACGTGCTCCGCTGTTTCGACGACGACAATATCACTCACGTCGACGGATCGGTAGACCCGGTGCGCGACATGGAGATCATCAATTACGAGCTTCAGCTCAAAGACCTCGAGACGGTGGATGCGCGTCTGGCGAAGACACTCAAGGCGGCGCAGACAGGCGGCGACAAGACAGCACGCCTGCAGGCCGACGTGCTCCAGGCATACAAGGAGGCTCTCGAAGCCGGAAAACCCGCACGTAGCGTGAAATTCGAGACAAAGGATGAGCAGAAGTTTGCCCGCGACCTTTTCCTTCTCACCAACAAGCCGGTGCTCTACGTCTGCAACGTCGACGACGCTTCGGCCGTGACGGGCAACAAATATGTGGAGCAGGTGAAGGAAGCTCTCAAAGATGACGATGCCGGCATAATGATCGTGGCCGCAGCCACGGAGAGCGATATCGCCGAGCTGGAGACCCCGGAGGAGCGCGCTGAATTTCTTGAGGAGATCGGACTCACGGAGAGTGGCGTGAGCCGACTGATACGCGCGGCTTACAACCTGCTCGACCTCCAGACATACTTCACGGCCGGACCGGACGAGGTGCGCGCCTGGACATTCCTGCGCGGCACCAAGGCACCTCAGGCTGCCGGAATCATCCACACTGACTTCGAGAAGGGTTTCATCCGTGCCGAGGTGATCAAATACGACGATTTCGTGAACCTCGGTTCTGAAAACGCCGTGAAAGAGGCCGGTAAAATGTCGGTTGAGGGCAAGGAGTATGTGGTCTGCGACGGCGACATCATGCACTTCCGCTTCAACGTCTGACCGGAGAGGCCACTTTTTTCCGTAAAGATTCATCATTTTTATCGATATTGTAAATTACATATCTACAAATAGATACAACCTTTTAGAATCATCTCTGCTTCAAAAAAATTAAGGCAGAGATGATTTTTTTGTGTCCGGTATGTCACAAATGCAGAAACTTTGTGTCATTATATCAGAAACCCTTTTAACAACAAGCATCATGAGAATCATCAGAAACCTCTACTCGGAAATCATACTCCTATTCACAGCAGCCATCTCCATGGCGGCGGGTGCATTCATCATAATGCTTATTACAAATTGAAACTAAACCTCACCCTTTGAGAATAAACCTTTGAAAATAAACAACATCCTTTTGCATATGAAGCACACATCATTCTCCGACACACAATCCACCACGCCGCTGAAGGCTCTTCTGCTCTGCATATTGCTCACGGCCCTGACCTTCTCCCCCTTCACATTAGGGGCGGTCTCCAACAATTTAGTGCAGAAAACAGTAAAGATCACAACTTTCAATGCCATCTCCGCCTCAACAGGCATAAAAGTGAACTACACTCAAGGTTCCTTCAACGGCATCGCCACAATTGTGGTGAGCAAAGAAAGGGAGAAGGATCTGAGAGTGGAAGTGAAAAACGGTTGTCTCAACCTCTATTATGATACCAAATCCTTCAACAGGACAATAAACAACGAGAACACTGTGGTGACAGTGCAAAGCCCGAACCTCAACAAAGTGAACCTGTCGTCAGCAGCCCAGCTGATTGTAACGGAGCCTTTCTCCACAAAATCTGACTTGGACATGCAACTTTCTTCTGCCGGCCAAGCCACTTTCACCTCCCTGACATGCAACGAACTTGATGCCGATCTTTCAAGCGCAGCAAGTCTGAAGGTGAACACCTTGAAGGGTAATCTTGACCTTGATTGCTCCAGTGCAGCCTCCGCATCGTTCAGCACCGTAGCTTCCGGCGATATGGAACTGGATTCCTCCAGCGCCGCCTCAATAAAAATAGAACATTTTTTGGGAGGAGCTCTCAAGGCAGGAGCCAGCAGCGGGTCTAAAATCACAGTCAACGGTATCAATAGCTCCGGGAATGTAAAGGTCAACGCATCGAGTGGCGCGGCAATCCGTGTCCAAGGCAAGTGTGCAGGCTCCTTCTCATCGACATCTTCCTCAGGCGGCCGTGTTTCAAAGGATGGCTTTTCATCCGGCAAATATGCCCAAGGCAAGGCCGCTCCCAGCAACCCCGAAGATATGGAGAGCTTCAGAGAGCAACTGAAAGCTACAAAAGCTTCTCTGGCCGAGCAACGTCTGGCCCTGGAGCAGCAGCGTAAGCAGCTTGAGCTCCAGCGTCTGCAGTTGGAGGAACAGCGCCAGCAACTTGAGGAGCAGCGCCGTCAGCTTTCACTCCAGAAGCAGGAGTTGCAGAAGCAAAAACAAGCTAAGACACAGAAAAAAACGTCTAAAAAGAATAAAGACAACGGAAGCTCAGACTCGGCTTATATTACAAGAACCGATGAGAATCTGAGAATTCCCTGACTTCAAAATCAAAACATCCGAATTACGAATAAACTCGTAACGACACGTAATCAAAAGGTTTTTTAGAAAATCGCTATTACAGACAGAACAGCCGGACCTGGGAGGGCCCGGCTGTTCTGTCTGTAATGCAGCTGTATCCGGCTGGGGAGGCCCGGCTGTTCTGTCTTTTATTTGAGGAGGTAGCGGTTGCCGGTTTCGGTCACGATCTTCTTGTAGAACTCCTCGGGATAACCCGGAGAGTCGGGCGAGAGAGGCTTGCCGTGAGGATTGCGGGCAAACCGGCCGTTGGCATCAAGTTTCTTCTTGGCTCCGTCAATATACCTCACGAGCAGGAACTGCGCCAGATCACGGTAGGCATCGGTAGCCTCCTTGGCTATGGCCGCGCCCTCTGCATTCACGTAGCTCTCCAATCCAGCCGTATCTCCAGCATTGTAGAGCTTCATCATCTCTGCCTCCGATGCTGCCCTCGTGCCCGTGAACTTATCCTCCAGCCCTGTCTGCACCTTGCGGATGTCGTCGATCATCACGTCATATTTGCCGTATGCCTGATTGGCCACCCAGTTGTTTACCCAGAAATTTGCCTCCGGGGAGAATGTATAAAGATCGCCGTTGCCCGGACGCACCTCGAAAGGCACCTCAGTCATTGAGCAGTAAAACGGCATGTAGACCGAAGTGTTGGCATCGTCTGTGCCAAACCAGAGCACTCCGCCCACCGGGTCAGGAAGATCAGCACGGCTCTGACTCACGAAGCTCCAGGCCGTCTGCTGCGTGGCCACGGGGCGCTCATGCGCATAGGTCTTTCCGTCTACCTTATAGCGCATCGGGCGGTTGCGGTAAGGCGCCTTGTAGGGATATGTGCCGGGATCCTCCTCCGTGGTCATGTCGTAGGCTGTGCCTTCATAATGATCGCGCATGCGCTCCTGCATGTCGCGCAGCGAGAGCTTGCGGTCGGGTATTATATAGAGCGGCATCGGCTCGTCGCTTTCAGCATTCACCCATTCAAACCATGCCTTGTCTTCCTCGGGAGTGGCGAAGCGGCGCAGGAAAGTCCAGACGCGCGCATCGCAAGAGCGGCGTTTGGCGGCCGTGTGATCATCAAAAGCATCCGCAAACGAGAAATCCTCATCCTTGCCGTCGAAATATCCATGCTTGCGGGCCCACTTGAAGAGATCCTTGGAATACATCACATTCTCCTTGTCCTTGTAATCCACTTTGCGGATACGCGGCTCGTTGGCGTGGGCGGAGATGGCATTGTCCGGTATACGCACGGCTACCCACAGCGCTCCCTTCTCGCCGGAACCCTTTCCGATCATCTCCATTATCCAGGCCTCGTTCTTATCGGCTATTGAAAACGTCTCTCCCGAGCTTGCATAGCCATACTTGTCCACAAGCTCGCCCATAGTCTTTATAGCCTCACGTGCCGTCTTGCAGCGTTCGAGGGTGATATAGATGAGCGAACCGTAATCAAGGATAGAATTGCCGGTAGTGTCCACCAGCTCCTTATGTCCACCCCAGGTGGTCTCCCCTATCACGAGCTGATGCTCGTTCATGTTACCCACCACGTTATACGTCTCGGCCACCTGCGGAATCTCACCCCGGTAGCTGTTGTCGCCCCAGTCGATCACCTTGCGCATGCTGCCGGGGGCGTGTTTTGCACGGGGAGCGTGATGGAGGTCGCCGAAACGGGTGAAGGAATCATCGGCATACGTCACCATCACCGAGCCGTCGGTAGTAGCCTTCTTGCCGGCTATATAATTCGTGCAGGCATCCGCAGCCGAGGGGGCGCACAATGCCGCAGCAATCAGAATGGTTTTATGAAAGAGTTTCATAGGTCAGGTTATTGATTTCGATAGTCAGTTATTGGTTTGGATACACTCAGTTACAATTTTCGATATACAAAAGTAACCAAAAAAACCGACCTGTCAAAAAAATCAGAGACTGCGCCGACATAAATATCAGCGCAGTCTCCTGTATTTTAATTCAAAATTTATGCAATTTCACTAAAAAGCGGATGCTTTACATTCACCGGAAGCCGGTGTCACCGGATCAATATCCGCCCTGTGCCTGAGCCTCAGCCTCGGCCTCCTTGATCATCTGCTCGTTGGCCATGATGTAGATCTCTACACGGCGGTTGAGGGCGCGACCTTCGGGAGTGTCGTTTGAAGCGATATAGTCAGCCATAGGAATACCCTTGGCAGTGAGACGGCTCGGGTTGACGCCACACTTGATGAGATAGTCGCGCACGGAGTTTGCACGCTGGTTGGAGAGCTTCTCGTTAACGGCGTAAGAACCGGTGTTGTCTGTATAACCCAAGATATTCACATCCGTATTAGGGTTGTTGATGAGGCTGGCAGCGAACTTGGTAAGGTCAGCCTGAGCCTGTGCGCTCAGATTATATTTGCCGGTCTGGAAGAGGATGCCGCCATCGAATGTCACCTTGATGGCACGCAGACCGTTGGAGTCTGTAGTCTCCTCCACCTTTGCCTGCTGGGCGAGCTCAGCCTCGAGTTCCTTCTGCTGCTTGTCCATCTTGTTGCCGATGAGGGCACCTGCTCCTGCGCCTACGGCTGCACCGATTGCCGCACCGATACCTGCGCCTTTACCACCGCCGATGAGGCCACCGATGAGCGCGCCTGCGCCCGCGCCGCCGCCGCCACCGATCAGGGCACCTTTGCCGGTCTTATTCATTCCACAACCTGTGGCGCCGAAAAGCATTGCCACTGACAAGAACACGAATGTAAATTTCTTCAAAATCTTCATAATAATATCACCTTTTTTCGTTTTCGTAATTATTCCTTTTTTAGTCGAGAAGCCCTGTTCAGCATATCGGCTCCTCTCTTGATATAACCAATTTTCACAGCAATGGTTTAATTTTTCCTTTTTTATAGTCACTTTTTCCAACTAAATCCTGTGAATGTGAATGATAATTCATCCCTATTTTATATATTTGCAATCACTTCCATTTCCTCAGCGCAAGTTGCGCCATTTGAGAAAACATCATTCATTTAAAAACAGCCCCGACATGAAAGCATCTTTCCTATCGCTCGCTCTGGCCGCTTTATTGCTTGCGCCACTCACCATATCAGCCGAACAGCCCACCACTGCCTCCGGGCAGCCACAGGCCTCTGCCCAACAGAAAAAGCCGGAGGTAGCCAAGAAATATAAGCGTCCCTACATCGTGCAGGGCTATTTCTTCGAGAAAAATCCCGTATCGTATAAAGACGTTGAAGGCATGTACGGCATAGCCACCGCCTCCGGGAGCACCGCATTCGGATTAGTCTGCAAGACTCCCCTCTCGCCCGAGATAATCGCCACGGCCTTGAATCCCGACTCCATTCCTGAAGCCGCTCTCCTGCTGAGCCACTTCGAGGAGCGCCATGCCCTGAAGCTGGCAGCCAAGAAGGCTACACGTCTCAGGGTTGGCGACAAGTTTCCCGACTTCACCGCCACAGACATCGACGGCCGCACCTGGACCAATGCCGACTGCGAGGGGAAGGTGATGGTGCTCAACCAATGGTTCACGGGTTGCGGACCCTGTCGTGCCGAGATGCCGGAATTATCCGGATGGAAGAACGAGATGCCCGACGTGATGTTTTTCTCCTCCACTTATGAAGACGCTGAAAGGGCGCGCCCCGTGCTGGAGAAAAAGGGATTCAACTGGACTCACCTTGTGGGCGACACTCAGTTTGCCGTATGGACCAACTTGGGCCCCCAACAAGGTTATCCGATGACCATAATAATCGACAAGGAGGGAATAGTCCGCCAGATTGAAAACGGCACCTCTCCCGAGAAGCGCGCCTCATTGAAAGCCACCATCGAATCCCTGCGCTAAGCCACGCCGGACCGACCGGAGAGACGCTTCCAAGGCACGGGCAAGGCGCTTTTGCCCTGCTTCGTGCTTAGCCATGAAAGTAGGGAGGCCATTGCGCCAAAAATTTTTCATTTTTTTATTTTAATCCATTGATTCACAAGAGGAGTTAAAACTTTAACATGAAAGTTTTTTTATACGGATGAAAGTATGATATAGTAATTTTGCAATCAGATAGACATGAAATCCAGCAGGCGGAAGAGGCGTAGATTGCGCATTTCATATGCCTCGGTTGCTCCTCGGGGCTTGCATGATTTCACTTTGCAAAATCAACTTTCAAAACCGTATAAAAATGAATTGTAAAAGTATTTCAAACCTCTCAAACCGTGGTGTTGCCCTCACTATCCTTTCGAAACTGCTCCTCGGAGTGGGCGATAAGAAAGCCGTTGCAGAAGAACTGAAAACCCTTTATGACGGCCTTTTCAAACTCACCGATCTGGACACCCGCTCTTGCCTTGCCTCCGCTGATTCCGCAGATACCTTCTCCCTCGATGAGATTCCTTGGGAGAAGATCCTCGATGCGATGGTGGCCGACAGCCACACCATGAGAGGATACGTTGAGTCAGGGCAATTTCCTCAGAAAGAATTGCGCTATATGTGTGCCCTGATGTGCGGCCTCTCCGGCAAGGAATACGGCCTCATAACAGGCTTCAAGAGCCAGTATAACCTGAGCTGGTCGATACGCCAGAAGTTAGGTATCCCTGCCAAATCCACCAACCTCCGCAATTTCCTCCAGAACCTGCCTAAAAAAGCCGCAATCTGAAAAAAAATCGCGTTTTCATGTTGCAACCGGCCAATTCCGGAGTTAACATTAGTGAATACGCATTTCAACAACAAAAAACCAACTTTATGGCACGCATTTTCTTACTGTCTATAATGATCATTATCCTCTCACTCCCACTTTCGGCCCAGACGCCCACAGACACTGCAAAGGCGCGCGAACTGGACGAGGTGGTGGTGAAAGCCAAACTACGCACCCAGAAGGGCGACACCCTTAGCGTGATCCCCTCTGCCAAACAAAAGAAATTCAATGTCAACGGCTACGAGCTCCTCAGAGGGATGATGCTTCCGGGTCTCAAGGTCAACACCATCGACGGCTCGCTCTCTCTGGCCGGAGGAGAAAGCGCGATCGTGCTGATCGACGGGCGCCCCGTGCAGCGGCAGGATGTGCTCGCTCTCAGTCCGAAGCAGGTGGCACGTGTGGAATACGTGCAGAACCCCGGTCCGGAATATGGTTACGACTCATCGCTTGGAGCCGTGATCAACTTTGTTCTCAAGAAGCGCACAGATGGCTACGCAGCCGCTGTTATGGCCAACAACGCAGTCACCACTGCCTACGGACAGAACATGGTCTATGGCAAATACACACGCGGCAATTCGGAATACGGCCTGAGCTTCAATTCCGAATACACCTCACTCACGAAGCGCCGGATAGATGATACCAATACCTACATGATGAAGGAGGGGCCGCATACCGTGGTCTACAAAGGCATCAACACGCCCCTTAAATACACCGACAACGAGCTTCAGGCCGGTTACAATCATTTTATCCCCGGCAAACACATCTTTGACATCACATTCAAGGGACAATTCTACTACAGTCCCGACCGGGCACATGCCCAGAGGGTGACGGAAGAGGGCCTGGCCCCCTATTACCAGCTCACCCGTCCGTATGAGAAATATTTCAGGCCAAATTTGAATATTTATTATAAACGGTATCTCACGAAGACCTCCTCCATCACGGCTAACCTTGTAGGCAACTACCGCCATACCGATTACCGGCAAAATATAACGGAAGCTGCAACAGACGACTTCTCAGACCCCACGTCGGAGTATGACTACGGCACCAAGAGCAACCGACAATCATATATCGGTGAGATAAAGTATCTTAACAACTTCAACCGCAAATTTAATCTCAGCGTAGGCACAAGAGCCACATATGCCTACACCTCCAACAGATATGAGGGCGACAACACCTCCAGCGACTATCTGCGCGACACCGACATCTATGCCTATGCAGCCCTCAGCGGACGTTTCGGCAAATTCTACTATCTTGTAGGTATGGGTCTGAATGGCAGCCTGATGAACCAGAACGGCACTGAAAAGACACGCTGGACACCCCGCCCGCAACTGCAACTCACCTACACCCGCAACGGCTGGCGAGTAAACCTTAACGGCTCACTCATCCAGCAGTCGCCCACTCTAAGCGAGTTGGCTTCCACTCAGATCCGTGTCAACCGTTTTGAGTTGCGCCAAGGCAATCCCGATCTGAAAGACTGGTGGAGATACCGGGCATCGTTCAGGGTGTCGAAGACTTTCGGGCCTGTAAATCTTCAGAATACGCTTACTTACGTTCACTCTCACAATCCCGTAATGGCCTACGTTGAGCGCCGCGACAGTGAGGCAGGATCGCTGTTTGTGACTTCATATCTCAACCAGAAGAGGATGTCGACACTCTCGGAAAACTTTAACGTAGAATGTGAATTGCCCTGGAATCTCACCCTGTCGGGAGGCGTACAATTCTATTCTTACCGCTCAGAAGGCCCCCGGTATTCGCATAGTCTTGAGAGCTGGCAAGGCAACGTGGCATTGGACTGGGCATATGGAAACTGGAACATAGGCATGAACTGGACCAGCCGTACGCGCTCACTGGCAGGAGAGACGGTAAGCGTAAGCGGAGCCGATAACACCCTATACTTGAACTATGTAATTGGTAACCAATGGCGTATTGGGTTTATGGGCAAATGGCTCTTCATGAAAAACGGACCGGAATTCCACGATGATCTCCGCAGCGCCTACATGATAAAAAGGGAAACTGTGGTTGTGCCCGCTCAGGGCAACATGTTAATGATCACCGCTGCGTGGAATTTCTCCTCAGGCAAGCAACGCAAGCATGCCAACATCGACCTCAACAACGAAGACACCGAATCAGGAGTGTTCAGATAATACCGCCAGCTTACAGAGCCTCAAGAGGGTGCCACACCCTCCTGAGGCTTTTGTATATTTTTGACTTGCAAATCCTTTCAAGTGAATGAAAGTTTTAATTCAAAATTTAAGATTATTGTAAATATTAGGATAAATGAGAATGAAAGTTTGGCGAATTATTTCTAATTTTGCGTAAAATTACGAATTAACCCCCTTTTAAACTTTTCATCTCTTGACACCCTATACTCTGAAACATTTAAATCGTATCTTCATTTGCATGTTGCTCATTGCGTTATGCTACACTGCTTCATGCTCCACAAGCCCTGAGAACGTTCAAATGGATAAAGCGGAAGCAATGATGGAGACCCATCCCGATTCCTCATTATCCTTACTGAAGAACATAGACAAGAATTCACTTCATTCAAAAGCGGATAAGGCACGTTATGCCCTGCTCATGTCGATGGCGCTGGATAAGAATTACATCGACACAACTACTTTTGATGTGCTTCAACCCGCAATTGACTACTATCTCAAAAAAGGTACACCCGATCAGAAACTCAGAACATATTATTATCAAGGCATAATATTTATGAATCAGAAGGATAGGGATAAAACTATGAATGCCTTGATAAACGCTCTCGACATAGCGCCAGAGAGCACTGACACTCTTATCTGGGCACGGGCTTTGGTAGCTGAGGCCTGTACATATTTTGAGTTATATGATTTTAACAATTATATCCTAAACTCTTTAAAAGCAGCTGAGCTTTATAAAGGAAAGAATAGAAAAGAGCTTGAATTTGATTGCCTTATGGAAGCTCTGAACGGAAGTCTAGGAAATAAAGATCAGTCCCTTTCCGACAGTCTATTCAACATTATTCACAACGAATTTAACCCTCTTACTGATAAACAGAAACGTAGGATTAATGATAATAAACTAAGGTATACAGTTCAATTCGGAGATAAGCATGAAGTTGAGGATTTCTTAGCCAACTACAATATTAAAGATATCTATGATATGAACGGGATCCTAAACCTTGCCAGTGCATATCGTAAAGTCGGTAACCCAAAGAAAGCCCTGGAATTGTTAGATTACGCTGAAGGGCAGGGAATACCCTATGATACCCTTAAATTAGAATCAACAGCCGTATACGCCTATAAGGAACTAAAAGATTTTGAAAAAGCTTTTTCTACCTATTGGGATTTCAGTAAGAGATTGGAGACTATTAATAGGCTGAAGTTCAATCAGAAGGTGCAATCAATCGATGAAAAGCACTGGGTAGAACTTAAGGCTCAGAAAGATGCACAAAAGAAATCAAAAATTATTTGGGGATGCATTGGAGGTATTATTATTCTTATTCTTATCATACTCAGTCTTTATATATGGGCAAGAGGTAATAAGATAAAAAGAGAACTCGCACAGGAAAAAGTGAAGTCTAAAGAGGCGGAAAATGCAACGCTTAAATCTGAAAGTGAGAAATTGGCGCTTGAAAACCTGAATCTTCAGCTTGAAAGAGATAAGAAAGCTCTGGAAGCAGAAAATCTTTCGCATAAAGTGGAACAACTGGAAGAGGAAAGTGAAAGCCTTAGACATCTTATGGAAGAGAAGAAAGATCTTCCGGAAGAGGTCAGGAAGACATTACAGACCCGAATGGAAATGCTCAATGCCCTATTGGCCGGCTATATCACCGATAATCAACAACTGGAAAAACCTTATGAGATTTGGGTGAAAGATCTTACTGACAATACTAAGGATTTCATGAACTCCAACCGTCTGGCATTTCAGGCATCACATCCCAACTTCATCAAGTATTTCGAAGATCATGGTCTCACTGAATCAGAGATCAACTATGTCTGTCTATATGCCATCGGGCTTAAAGGGAAAGAAGTGGGAAACTACATGAAAAAACCAAGCCATGTCAATACCAGCAGCGCCATCCGCAAGAAGCTTGGTATTGATAAATACAACACTAATATAGGTATCTACGTTCGTAATCTGCTTAAAGACCTATAATCTCAAAATACAATCTCTGTTCACTTCTCATACATCAAAAGACGATACTGAGGAGCGTAAAGATAGTGAGAGCGTCATATGACGCTCTCACTATCTTTACGCTCCTCAGCATCTAACTAATCTAAGTTATTTAAAATTCCTACTTACCATATCACATATTATGTTATGGCCATGATTTTGCAAGAAAAAACACCTCAAATCACCCACTTACTTCTCAAAAACTTTCACATGTCCACTTCCATGAAAGTAGACCCCTCTTTGCACCAAAAAAAATTATTTTATTTATATTAAATGCTTGATTTACAAAGATTTAATTATTATAATAATTTTAAAATATGAAAGTTTAATTTTGGAGAATGAAAGTTCAGCATCGTAATTTTGCAACATCAAAATTTAAAATATTTATAGAAATGAAAAAAATTCTTTCTCTTATTATTGTAATGATGGCAATCGCTATTCCATCATTTGCCGAGGAGTCAAATGATGATTCTTCAGAAACAATCCCATTAGATCCAATAGAGACGTACAATGGTCATGATGGTCGGCATCGTGCGCCCATGCGTATAGATCTACACGCATATTACAACGCGATGAGCCGTACAATAGACATCTTCTATATGGGCGAGGCCGAGGGTGAAGTTTTCCTTTATTTTAATGGAACTCTCGTAGACTACAGTTCTGAGATCAACACCTCTTTCCAACTCTCAGGTTCTGGCCTCTACCAGATAGAGGTTGTAACATCCGCTTGGACCGCTACAGGATCAATCCGAATCTGACACCACATTCCTAAAGAATAAACATATAACCATATGCTTAGAAAAATCAAAATTGAACCTATAAGTTTCAATGAACTGGAAGCAACCCGGGGAGGATGGAATACGCATGGCAGAAGCAGCGTATCCTCATAGCGAGAGCTGTGTATAAGGATCCGGATTTCATTTTCCTTGACGAGGCCACGAACGCTCTTGATGCGAAAAATGAAAGGGCTATCGTAGAGAATCTCAACGAGTTCTATAAGGGTAGGACTGTGGTGGTCGTGGCTCATCGTCTGTCGACGGTCAGAAACGCCGATCAGATAATCGTGCTTGATAGTGGCAAAGTAGTGGAGAAGGGCCACCATGATTCTCTCATTCAGAAGAGAGGGGCGTATTACAATCTTGTAAAAAACCAACTTGAATTGGGCAATTAACCGGATTTTTCTAAATTAACATCGTTCGATCATGAAGACAGATAGCACTCATCCAGACAATAAAACAAGCAATACCCTCGTAGCTCCACACAATACGATCGAGTTGCGTTCTGAAAAGACGCAGAAATTGCTCGGTGAGATCCCTCCTTCCCTGATACGCATAGGCACGGTAGTGATCGCAGTGATTTTCCTCGCTCTGATCGCTGCCCTGTGTCTCATTCCTTATCCCTATTCCGACGGAGAATCTATACTCATGCATTTCGTGGGGTGAAGGAGGCGAATTAATCCGCTCTCTTCCTAAACAAAGGCTGCCACCTGACGAATTTTTGCTAAACGGGCTAAAAATTTGGGATTCGATTTAGCAACCTGCTTGTTGTATTCTCCTTGCAGACGCAACCAAAGATCAGCTTCTATACCAAGGGCAGCTTCCAATAAAAGAGCATATTCCGTGGTCACGGCCCGTTTGCCGTTTAATACCTCATTCAACACAGAAGCAGAGACACCTATTTCCTGTGCCAAGGCTTTCTGTGAAATGCCCCTAAATTCAATTTCATCCTTTATCATTTCTCCAGGATGAATGGGCTCTGACGCCATAAGATTATTAGCTATCATATTGTCTGCAATACCACTTACTTTCATATTCCTATAACCTTATTTATAATGATTAGATAGTTCCAAAATATTACAAAGAGTCAATATTGGTTCTTCTTTATTTAGTTCAACGGTAAACTCAATACGATATTTATCGTTGACCCGAACGGATGATCTGCCTTCCTTATCCCCCTTAAGTTCTTCATAATTTAAGGAACGAATCTGCCATAATGATTCTATGGAAGAAGCCATTTTTAAAAAGTTGATCGTCTTCTGATATCTTCTTATTATATCAGGTTGATACCGATGCCTTTTGTCAGGACTTCTTCCCTCCTCATAAAGCTTTCTTAAATACTCGTGTTCAAATGCCACTATCATTCCTAAAAAACTATTTTCTCTGCAAAAATAGGAATTTTATTTATAATTCGCAAATTTGAGAATTAATCTCTATCAATATATCTCTTTCTTATAAGAATCCTTCCTCATGCATTTCGTGGGGTGAAGGAGGTGATGCGCCAGTCGGTGAGGGTGCGCGTTTCGGTCGAGAAGTTGGCCCCGATCAGGTAGACAGTGCGCGGATCGGAACCGTACCGCTCAGCATAGCCTTTCTCCCCGATCTGCTTCAACGCCTCCTCTGCCGAACCGTCCACCTTGAACTCGAAGATGTAGACGTAGCCTGACGTCGCTATCTGCATGTCGCACCGCCCGCGGCTCGAATGGATCTCCGTGTGCACGTCAAGACCCAGCATCTTGCAGGCTATGGCCATCATGTTCTGGAAATGGATCTCCTTGTCGGCTTCCGGCTCGGAATTGGTGTCGGCAAACAGGCTGCGCAGGCGCACCATGAAGTCCTCCGCGCGCCCGTGGTTGATGTCTTCAAGGAAACGACGGCTGTTGAAGGTGGAGGGTTCGCCATAGCCACGGAAGAAATGGTTTGACAGCGAGGTCCAGAAGCTTTCGGTCACCTCTCGGTTGGGGAAACCGAGTATATACTCCCCTCCCAAAGACCTGCCGTATGGATTCTCGTAACCCTTGATGGTGAGGTAGCCTGACTGATACAGCAGCGGAACTATGTCGCGGCTTACATCCGATATGTCGCTGAGCTGGCTGGACGTGCGTCGTTCCCCCTCAAGATTTGACAGACGGAACTGATAACGCTCTATCAGTTTAATAAGATACGACGGCGAACCGCTCTCATACCAGTAGGCTCCAAATCTCTTCTCGTCAAACGCATTGAGCACACTGAACGGATTGTAGACATTCTCCCCCTCGGATGCAAACCTGTAGCCATCATATAGAAGCTTGAACTCACTCCATGTCGCTTCCTCCGAAAGATTGTTTTTCTCAGAGAATGTCTTTATGGAAGAAGCGAAATAGCTGTGGAACTCAGTCTCACTGATACCGCAAAGAGCGTTATACTCAGGCCACATCGAGATGTCTTTCAGATTGTTCAGGCCACTGAAAACGGATACCTTACCGAATTTGGTGACACCCGTGAGCATGGCAAACCGGATATACTCGTCGCTCAGTTTAAGCACGGAGTAGAAACCGCGCAACTCAGCCTTCATGGCACCGTGAAGCTCATCCTCATGCAGGCAGTCGAGCAATGGCTTGTCGTACTCATCGATTAGCACCACAACGCGCCGGCCATATTTCTCATAGGCCTGACGGATAAGTTCACTGAAGCGGGTGCCTATGCTGCCCTCCGAGGAGAGCCCGTAACGCTGCTCCAGATAACGAAGATGTGCCGCAATATTTCCTATCAGTCGCTCTGTATCCACATAGTTCTCGCCGCTCAGGTCAAAACGGAATACCGGATATTCCAGCCATTCCTCCTCAAGCTTCTCGATGGCAAGACCACGGAACAGTTCCTTGCGTCCCCTGAAATAGGCCTCAAGGGTCGACATCAGCAGGCTCTTCCCGAAGCGCCGCGGACGGCTCAGGAACACATATTCCGCACCGTTGACGAGATCATAAATCAATGATGTCTTGTCTACGTAGAGATATCCCTTGTCGATGATTTTCTCGAATGTCTGTATTCCTACCGGATATGTGATTCTCTTTGCCATATTGAAGCCGTATGTTTGTCTCTCTCCGGGTCAACCTGCAACCCTTGTGGAATTATTTTCCAAAGATAACAATCTATTTCAAATTTTCCAAATCCTTTTTACTATAAGCGTCATTATAAATAAAATAACCTGCTGATCGGTTTTGCAATCAGCAGGTTATCTTTATCACAATTATTCTATTTTACTCTTCTTTCTCCTTGATTGGCAAGGCGTCACCACGTGCCGGGATCAGTCTGGTGGGATACCGTGTCGGGAGAGGGCGGGGAGAATCAGAGTACGCCCTGTGCCATCATTGCGCGGGCCACTTTCATGAAGCCGGCTACGTTGGCGCCCTTCACATAGTTCACGAAGTCGCTGCCTTCCTCTTGGCCGTATTTCACACACTGCTCGTGGATGTTCTTCATGATGCTCTTGAGCTTCTCATCCACTTCCTCCTCGCTCCAGGAGAGCTTCTGGGAGTTCTGAGCCATCTCAAGACCGGACACTGCCACGCCGCCGGCGTTGGCTGCCTTTCCGGGAGCATAAAGAATCTTGGCGGCAAGGAATTTCTTGATTGCCTCGGGAGTGGAGGGCATGTTGGCTCCCTCGCTCACGGCGATACAGCCGTTGTCGAGAAGCACCTGTGCATCATCTCCGTCAAGCTCGTTCTGCGTGGCCGAAGGCATGGCGATATCGCACTTCACGTGCTTCCAGGGACGCTCGCCGGGGAGATAGATCACATCGGGATATTTCTCGGCTACCTCGCTGATGCGGCCGCGATAGTAGTTCTTGAGATCGAATATATAGTCGAGCTGCTCCTCGGTGAAGCCTTCGGGCTTGATGATTGAGCCGCCGCTAT